>PLUW01000077.1:6352-36634 GCA_003162935.1 Acidobacteriaceae bacterium | reverse complement strand
GAGGCGGTCTCGGTCTCCAGCGCGGGCAGCGACGTGGCATCCACGTTGACGGTCTGCGAGGCAGCGCCGATGTCGAGTCGAACGTTGAGGCCGTTGGGCTGATCGGGAATCAGGATGAGATGGTCGAGGACCTTCTTCTCGAAGCCGGTCTTTTCGACCTCGAGGCGGAAATTCACGTCGGCGGCGGCGAGGGCGTTGAAGTTGAAAACACCCGAGGCATCGCTGACGCGGACCTGCTTTTCGCCGGTCGCGGGATTGGTGAGCGTGAGGTTGGCTCCGGAAACGACTGCGCCGGTGGGGTCGGTCACGACGCCCTGAATGGAAGTTCGATACTGCGCTTGGACCAATGCGGTCAATGCAACGATGCTGACGATCAGCAGTGCGACGCGGACGGCTACGTTCGAACGCCTCATGAGATCTCCTTGGATCAAAATCTTGGAATCAAAATCGTTCTTGCTGTGAGTGCGGATCTGATTCTCTTGCAAACCTTTGAAACTGTTGCAAACCATCTACCAAATCCTCTACTAAATCTCTGGAAAAGCGATTTAGTAAACAGCCGGCGCAACTCTATAGCAGGGCTGAATTTAGGCGTTCCGGGGCGAAGACCAGGCGGATGCCGAGCCCACATTCGGGCGCTTCCAGTCGTTTCTGAAATATGGAAAGACGGAGATTGGTATGGAAAACGATAGTCTGACTAAGGTTTGGATTTGGCAGGGCTTGGCCGTTTCGCGGGGGCGGGGCCTGTGGTTTCTCGTATGACGAGTTCGGGTTCCAAGGTGTGCTTGTCGCGGAGTTCGGAGCCGGGGCGGTTGATGCGCTTCAAGAGGATTTCGGCAGCGGCCCGGCCCATTTCGCGCAAGGGCTGGCGAACGGTGGTCAAGGCGGGATTCTGGAAGGCGGCGCTTTGAATGTCGTCGAATCCGACGACGGAGACATCTTCGGGAACGTGGCATCCGGACTCGTGCAAGGCGCGGATCGAGCCCATGGCGGAAATATCGTTGAAGGCGAACAGGGCGGTGAATTCCTGTCTCGAAGCGAGCAATACCTTGGTGGCCATGTATCCGAGTTGGGGGGAAGGCGAATCGCCTTCGAGTTGCGCGACCAGGCGAGCGTCGATGGTGAGGCCAATGCGGCGCGCGACGCGCTCGATGTTGGCCCAGCGCTCTTCGGTATCGGAACTGAATTCCTGTCCCTTGATGAACGCGATCTTGCGGTGGCCGAGGTGAAACAGGTGCTTCAATGCTAGCTCGGCGGCGCGCTGGTGATTCAGGACAATGTTGGTGACGCCCTTGACGTCGTGATGTCCGGACACGGTGACGACGGGCACAGAGAGGTTGAGATTCCAGGGGGTGTCGACGGCGATGAGACCGTCGACGGAGCGTTCCAGAAACATGCGCGGATACTCGTCGATGAGATCGGCGCGATGGCGGTGGCTGGCGACAAAGTAGAAATAGCCCTCCTGCAAGAGGTAATCTTCGACGCCGCTCATGACGGAAGCGGAATAGCCGTCGCTGACCTCGGGGACAATGACACCGATGGTAAAACTGCGCTGGGTGCGGAGCGAGCGGGCAAAGAAATTGGGACGATATTTGAATTTGCGGGCGGCAGCGAAGATTCGGTCTTTGGTGGCCTGCGGGATGGAATCGGCGACGCTCGAGCGATTGATGACCAGGGAGACGGTGGCCGGGGAAAGTGCGAGGTGCTCCGCCAGCTTTTTCAAGCTCATGGGTTTGCGGGCGGCGCGTGCGGTTCCATCGGCGCTCGGCTTGGGGGGTCTGGTGGCCACGGAGCGGAGTCTCGCACATTGACAGCGCGGCGGCAAGCGGAGATCTTAATCCGGCGGTGTCTCTACTATTGACTTTAGCGGGGAAAGCGTATTTGATGAAAACCATTGCTGTCCGCTAACGCGATTTAGTAGGGCGAAGCGCGGTTTCTTGGATTTGAGGTACTGACGGATGTGGTTCCCGGCGTTACGCGTGCAGTGTGGGGGCAGGTTTTTCCCGGTTTTCCGGCGGACGGCATGGAGTGGAGCGGGCGCGTTGCTTTGCCTGGCTCTGGGTGCGGGCAGTTTGCCGCTGTGGGCGCAGGCGCCGGCTCGGGCGGTAACTCCAACCAGTGCGAGCGAAAGCGGAATCGCGGACCCGAAGCTGGACGCGCGGGTCGAGTCGTTGCTCCGCAGCATGACGTTGGAAGAAAAGATTGGGCAGTTGGTGCAGTACTCGGCCGGCCAGGCGACTGGGCCGGGAACGGGGCGGACCGACTACAAGGACATGATCGGCCGGGGACAGATTGGGGCGTTGCTGAACGTCATTGAAACGCCGCTGATCAACGAATATCAGCACATCGCGGTGGAGAAGTCGCGGCTGCACATTCCGCTGCTCTTCGGACTCGACGTGATCCACGGATATCGGACGGAGTTTCCGATTCCGTTGGGCATGGCTTCCACGTGGGATCCTTCTTTGGTCGAGAGAGCATCGCATGTAGCGGCGGTGGAAGCGTCCGCGATTGGGATTCGGTGGACGTTCTCGCCGATGGTGGATATCGCGCGGGATGCGCGGTGGGGGCGAATTCAAGAAGGCGCGGGGGAAGATCCGTATCTTGGATCCGCGATGGCGGCGGCGTATGTGCGCGGCTATCAAGGCTTGCATCTGGACGCGCCGGATACGATGGCGGCGTGCGCCAAACACTATGTAGGTTACGGCGCGGCAGAAGCAGGCCGCGATTACAACACGACCGAGATTTCCGAGCACACGCTGCGAGAGTTTTATCTGCCTCCATTTCACGCGGCGGTCGATGCGGGCGCGGCGAGTTTGATGAGCGCCTTTAACTCGATCAATGGTGTGCCGGCTTCGGCGAATCCTTTTACGCTTACCGAGGTGTTGCGGAAAGAGTGGGGATTTAAAGGGTTGGTGGTGAGCGATTGGTCTTCGATCGGGGAACTGGTGGCGCACGGGATTGCGATTGACGATGCGGCCGCGGCGCGCAAGGCTTTTCTTGCCGGTGTCGATATGGATATGGCAAGCAGCCTGTATCACGATCACCTCGCGCAGTTGGTGAGTTCGGGCGCGGTGCCGGAGAGCAACATCGACGAAAGCGTGCGGCGGGTGCTGCGCGTAAAGCTGGCTCTCGGTCTTTTCGAGCATCCTTATGTCGATGAAGGACGCGCGAAACAAGCGTTCTTTCTGCCGGAGAGTCTGCAGTTGGCGCAAACGGTGGCGGAGCGTTCCTTCATTTTGTTAAAGAATGCGCCGGGAGTTGGAGGCCAGCCGCTTCTTCCGATTTCGAAGGACGTGAGGAGGATGGTGGCGATTATCGGTCCGGTCGCCGATAATCCTTCCGATCCTGAGGGACACAACGCAGCGAATGCGCCGACGAGCGGAGTGCCATCGTTTCCTGCCGAGATGTCGCGGAGGTTGGGAAACGGCAAGGTGCTTCGCTCCAAGGGCACGGGGTTTCTTACGGGCAGCGACGAGGAAATCGCGGCGGCGGTCGCCAATGCCCAGCGCGCCGATCTGGTGATTCTTACCCTGGGTGAGTCTCCAGAAATGAGCGGGGAAGCGGCGTCTCGTTCGAATCTTGGTTTGCCGGGACGGCAACAGGAGTTGCTCGAAGCGGTTGTCAAGACCGGGAAGCCGGTGGTACTGATTCTGTTCAGCGGCCGGCCACTGACGGCGCCATGGGCTTTTGAGCATGTGGCCGCCGTGCTGGCAGCGTGGCTTCCCGGGACCGAAGCGGGACCGGCGCTGGCAAGGACGCTGTTCGGCGAATCCAATCCCAGCGGCAAGCTGGTGGTGAGCTGGCCGCGCAGCGTGGGACAAGAGCCTCTCTATTACAACGCGCTGAACACTGGAAGGCCTCCGGGCAAGATCGATCTGAGCGTTCCGGCAACCGACAACGATTCCAAGTACGTGTCGCGCTACCTCGATGAGCAAAATAGCCCGCAGTTTCCTTTCGGCTACGGCGGTTCTTACACCACCTTCCGATATGGACCAACTGCGATCGACAAAGTCCAACTCAGCGCCGCCGATTTGAATCAAGGTTTGAGTGGCACCGCCGGTACACGAGATACGCTGCGCGCAGAAGCCACGGTCTCGAATACAGGCTCGCGGCCAGGCGAAGAGACGGTGCAACTTTATGTCCGCCTCGAAGGCACCAGCACGGCTCAGCCGGTGCGAGCGTTGAAGGGATTTCAGCGAATCGCGTTAGCGCCGGGAGAAACCAAGAAAGTCACGTTCCACCTGGCGACAGACGCGTTCGCGGTCTGGGATGACCACAATCAATTCACAGTTGAGCCGTCCAAGGTCACGGTGTGGATCAGTCCGGATTCGGCCAGCGGGTCCGAGGCCAAGTTCGAAATCATACGTTAGAGGACTCGATGAGACCTTCTCGTTTCGCCCTTAGCGTTCTGCTGGGGCTCGCGTTCTTCGCTGCCTCCGGTTCGGCGCAGACCTCGCCCGAAAGAGTGGTTATCGATGCCCGTGCCGCGGGGCGGCCCTTTCCGCACTTCTGGGAACAGACGTTCGGGTCGGGACGCGCCATTCTTGCCTTGCGCGAGAGTTACCGCAGCGATCTCCGCGAGGTAAAGAAAGTCACTGAGTTTAGTTACGTTCGCTTCCACAACATCCTGCATGACGAAGTGGGCGTCTATGACGAAGACGAGCAAGGCCATCCGGTATACAACTTTGCTTATGTCGATCAGATCTACGACGGCTTGCTGAAGAACGGCGTGCGGCCCTTCGTCGAAATCAGCTTCATGCCCAAGAAACTGGCACTGCGCCAGGATGTGCATCCCTTCTGGTACAAGCAGATCGTCGCTCCTCCGAAGGACTACGCCAAGTGGGATGACCTGATTCGCGCTTTTGCCCAGCACCTCGTCGATCGCTATGGTCTCGATGAAGTGGCGCAGTGGTACTTCGAAGTCTGGAATGAACCCAACATCGACTTCTGGAGTGGCGATCCCAAGCAAGCCACTTATTTCGAGTTATATGACCACACCGCGCGGGCGCTGAAAGCGGTGAGCCCGCGGCTGCGCGTGGGCGGGCCCGCATCCTCGTCCGCACACTGGGTTGACTCGTTCATTCAGCACGCCGCCGCTGAGAATGTTCCCACCGATTTCATTTCCAGCCATAGCTATGGGGACGATACCGTGGAAGATCTATTTGGGACCAACCAAGACATTCCGATGAATCGCCGAGTCTGTCTCTCGATCAAGAAAGTGCACGATCAGATCGCGGCCTCGGCGCGTCCCAACCTGCCTTTAATGTGGACCGAGTGGAATGTCCCGTCCTTTGGGCCGCTCAGTGCCAGAGATTCTGTCTATGTCGGTGCAGCGCTCGCCGACGACATCCGGCAATGTGATGGTCTGGTGAACATGATGTCGTTCTGGACGTTCAGCGATGTCTTCGAAGAAAACGGGCCTAAGCGCGAGCCTTTCGACGGTGGCTTCGGCCTGATCGCACTCGGCGGGATCAAGAAACCCAGTTACTCGGCTTTTGCTCTGCTGCACGAGCTTGGACAAGAGAGGATCTTGCAGGATTCCTCCAACGTGCTGGTTACCCGTCGCCGCGACGGTTCACTCGCGATCGCTGCGTGGAATCTGGTCGATCCCGATACGAAGGGACCTGAGCGCAGCGTCGAATTCGAGATTCGCGGAGTGCCGCCCGACAGTCGGGTACGTGTGAGCCGCGCGGACTCTGAGCATGGGAACACGCTGGCGGCATACAAGAGCATGGGAAGTCCGCGGTATCCGACGGAAGCTCAGGTCCGCGAACTGAATCGTGTGGCGGAAGCTCGGTCCGTTCAAGATCTTCGGCTGTCAAAAGGTTCGATCAGCTTGAAACTACCCGTGAACGGCGTTGTGCTGATGGAAGTGCCCAAGAAATAGCCGCTGCTCGCTCGAAGCAAGCCGGAGAACAGGGGGACCAATGGGGTTCGATGCCGGTAGGTTGCGCGGCTCTCGCAGACAAGCACTACTACCGCGACCTCGGGGGTCGGCTATGAAGCATAAACCACAGGGTGCACAGGGGTGCACGGGGGAAACCGGGACTTAATCAGAGTTTCCCTAAAGAAATTCTTGGAGGTTCGTTAAACTCGATGCTTACACGATGCCGTTTTCGGCTTACTTTTTTTCGTCCGGCTCGCGCGATTTATTTCATTCTTCTAGCTCTCGTCATTTTCTGCGTGCCGGCTCAAGTGCTTCTTGCCGCCGACGCTCCTCGACACATACCGCTTGCTCTCGGAGCGAATGACGTGTTGCCCACCGGCAACGAGTGGATTGCTCTGCCGGAGATACGGGCATCGGACGGGGCGATCGTGAGCTTCAACGTGCTCTCGATGCGGGATCGTGGCCTGCTCGAAGTGCGAGGAGAAAGCGGTACTCCCGCGCTGCAGCCGTATTTTATGGTTGACGGCAAGCCACTCCAATTTCGCAACCCTACCTGGGAGTTGATCGAGTATTGGATCCCGGTGGCCCACCTTGCGATGGATGGACTCGACGCCACGATCACTTACTGTGCTCCTCCCGGATCGCGCGGAGCCTTTATCCACATGACGCTCACAAACCGCCGGGCCGAGGCGGCGCCGATCACTTTGGGCATGAAAGCCTCATGGGGAGCACTCGACCGAGTCACTTACTTGCCGGTCGCGCTGCGGGGAGAGCGGTCTGTAACACCGGCGCCGTGGGTGGACTCGGCTGAAGTTTTCCCTTTCGTCACCAATGACACGCAATTTGCATGGTCGTTGATTCACGAGGGCTCCGTGGGGTATACCAGCGTGCCCCCGCAGTCGCTATCTCCTGCACTCGACGCACAACGTGCCGTAGCGTTGGCGCCCGGCGAAACAGCTGAGGCAAATTTTGTGTTGGGCGCCGGTATCGAGGAATTCAGCGCGGCCCACTCCGCCAAGGCTCTCCGGGAACTGATCGATCGCAACGGAGCCAGCTTCATGATCGATCAGGCGGCGGCTTGGTGTAAGCGCCGCACGCGCACAACCGGTCAACCCGATCTGGATGTGCTGATGAATCGCAATTTCCTTTTCACGGCGCTGTACGCCTGGGGAAAGACCATCGACACGGAACAGGTTGTCGGGGTCACGTCGCGCAGTCCGCGCTACTACGTTTCCGCCGCGTATTGGGACCGAGATGCGATGCTGTGGAGCTTCCCGGGATTGCTGGATGTCGACCCGTTGTTGGCGCGGGATGCGCTGGAGTACGCGTTGACCATACAACTGCGAAATACGGGCGTCCACAGCCGGTTCATCGATGGCGTGGTGCTGGAGGACGGACTGGAGCTGGATGAGGTAGTGGCTCCGATTATTGCCGCGGCAGAATACATCAAACGGACCAACGACGACGCTTTTCTGGCATCGCATCGGGCGGCGATTGGAACGCTCCGCGACCGCCTGTTCGACAGCTTCGATCCGGCATCGGGCCTCTATATCACGCTCCAGGACTCGCAGGACGAATACCAAAAGCGGCCATTCCTGACTTACGACAATGTCTTGAGCTGGAGGGCATTGCTTGATCTGGCCACGCTCTTCGATCGTTTGAAGGACACCCCGAGCGCCCGCGACTTGACACAACGCGCCGCAGCTCTGCGAGCCGCGATCATGAAAAGCAGCATCTCCGACCAGGCTCCCGGGGCTATGGGGCCGATCTTTGTCTGCGCCACCGACGGCAAGAATCCGCTGTTCGCGGATGTGCCTCCGGGCTCGCTGATGAAACTTCCCGCTCTCGGTTTCATTTCCGAGAACGATCCTGTGTTCGTTCGCACCTATGAATGGCTGCATTCGAAGAACTACAAGTACTCGTATTCGGATCAGCCCTACGGTCTGCCGGGCAGTTACCGGCTGCCGTTCACTACGTCGTGGGTAATGGCGGATCAGTTGTCGCTTATGCGGGGACGGGAACAGGCGCTGAAAGTTCTCCGCACCAGCGCTTGGGACGGCGGAATTGTCTCGGAAGGCGTGGATCCCACCTCCGCGGTGATGGATTCGGCCGGTCGTGCTTTCGCCACGGCGGCAGGGTATGTGGCGCACGCCATATGCCAGAATTTCTGTTCCGGCCAGTAGAAGCGGCAGCAGACAATTTACAGCAAGATGGTCTTGTTCTTGATTTTGCGGTGTGTTTCAGGGGACATTTTCGTGACTTACCGCACGCCAACTGGGAGTCTAAGCCGCCGGGAATGGCTTGCGCGTGCGGGTCGTACCTTGCTTGCATTGCCCGCGCTGAACGTGGCGATGATGAGCACGTCCTGCGGAGGATCGAACGGCGGCGGTGGTGTTGTGACGCCTCCGCTGACCGACGACCAGTTTCTGGATGAAATCGAGCGGGCCATCTTCCTCTTCTTCTGGGAGCAGGCCAGTTCGACTACGGGACAAGTCAAGGACCGTGCCTTGGCGGGGGGAAACGATACGAGCACGGTCTCAAGTATTTCGTCCACCGGCTTCGGACTCACCGCTCTGTGTATCGGCGACCAGCGCGGTTACATGGCCAGTGCCACGATCGTAGCGCGGGTCCAGGCCACCTTGAGTTTTCTTCTTAACCAGATGCCGAATCAGAACGGTTTCTTCTACCACTTCGTGGATATGAATACCGGGCAGCGGGCATACGACTCCGAGGTTTCGTCGATCGATAGCGCAATCCTGCTGTGCGGAATCCTGACCTGCCGGCAACATTTTCAGGACCCGCAGATCATCGAAATGGCGACCCAACTCTATCAGCAGTTCAACTGGCCGTGGATGCTCAACGGCGGTCGTACATTCTCCATGGGCTGGACACCGGAAGATGGATTCCTGACTACGCGCTGGGACACTTATGCGGAGATGATGATGCTGTATCTGCTGGCGATCGGCGCGACGGTGAACCCGATCCCGGCGAGCGCATGGCAGGCATTCGCGCGTCCGACCCTGACTTACCAGGGCCTGACCTACATTACGAATTTGAGCGCGCCGCTGTTTATTCATCAGTACTCGCATGCCTGGTTCGACTTTCGCAACGTGCAGGACGCCTATGCCAACTACTTCGACAATTCGATCACGGCCACGCAAGCCCACAAGCTGTTCTGTTTGTCGCTGGCCGGTCAGTTTTCCGATTATTCGGCCAACCTCTGGGGGATCACGGCGTCGGACTCGGTGAACGGCTATGTGGCATGGGGCGGCCCGCCTTCGATCGGTCCCATTGACGGGTCCATCGTCCCCTGTGCCGCCGGCGGATCCTTGCCGTTCTTGTCTACCGACTGCATTGCGGCGCTGCGCAATATCCAGAGCGAGTTCCCAAATGCTTGGCAGAGGTACGGCTTTGTGGACGCGTTTAACCCTCTCACCGGTTGGTATGACGCGGACGTGATCGGGATTGATTTGGGCATCACCATGCTGATGGCCGAGAATCAGCGTACCGGCCTTGTGTGGAGCACGTTCATGAAAAACCCTGAAGCCGTGGCTGCAATGGCGGCTGTCGGGTTCCACTAGAAGGTTTCTGGAGACCGCTTTCTCCTCAGGATCGATTTATGCCAATGTGTCGCTTTGCTGTACACTCACGATTCATGACCGACATTCGCAATCGCCGTTCCGGAATTTGCAGCCTCTTTTGGATGATCGTGATCTGTATGGCTTCCAGCCCGGTTTGGGCGCAGAAGCACACGGAAGCTCACGCGGAAGCCACGGTGGAGACGAGCCGGTTTGGAAGCCTGGAGGACGGGACAACGGTGGACATGCTCACCCTCAAGAACGCCAGAGGCGCAACCGCCAAGGTGATTACCTATGGCGCGACCTTGACCGAGTTATGGATTCCCGATCGAAACGGGAAGCTCGGCGATGTTGTCCTGGGTTTCGACAAACTGCCGGGCTATGTGGAGAATCATCCCTACTTCGGCGCCACGGTAGGCAGAGTCGCGAACCGGATTGCAAAAGGCAAGTTCACGCTGGATGGCAGAGAGTACTCGCTGGAAATTAACAATCCGCCCAACAGCCTGCACAGCGGACCGAAAGGTCTGAGCCACATGGTCTGGAAGGCGGAGCCTCTGCACGAACCACATGCGGCCGCGGTGCGTTTTAGCTGCGTCAGTCCGGATGGCGATGGAGGGTTTCCGGGGAAGCTCTCGGTCACGGTTGTGTACCGGCTGACCGACGATAACGAATTGCAGCTGGAATACAGCGCCAAAACGGACAAGGCCACTCCGATCAACCTCACCAACCACAGCTATTTCAATCTTGGGGGAGGAAAGGACATCCTCGACGAAATCCTCTATCTGCCGGCGGAGAGGTACACTCCGGTGGATGCGACGCTGATTCCCACGGGCGAAATCCTGCCGGTGAAGGGAACGCCGCTGGACTTCACCAAGCCCACTGCGATCGGAGCCCGCATCGCGGAGATGAAAGGAAATCCTGGCGGGTACGACCACAACTACGTGCTGAGCAACAAAGCGGGAGAATTCAAGTTGGCCGCCCGAGTTTCGGATCCACGCTCCGGCCGTCAGATGGGGGTTTGGACCACCGAGCCCGGAGTGCAGTTCTACTCGGCCAACTTTCTGGATGGAACGCTGACGGGCAAGGGCGGTGTGGCTTACGGGAAACACGCTGGATTTTGTCTCGAAACCCAGCATTTTCCGGATTCCGTCAATCATCCCGACTTTCCTTCGGTGATCTTGCGGCCGGGTGGGGTCTACCGAACCGCAACGACTTATAAATTTTCAGTGCAGTAGCCGCTACCCCTCAGGCCGAACCGGACAACCACCAAAGAGTCCTCTGGATCGGATCGCGCCGCCGGCGGCAATCGATCGAGTGCTCCAGAAGCAATCGAGCGATGGTATCGACCGCAACCAAACAAGTGTTCAGCACGGAGAGACTGATGCCTTTGCCGAGGCCGCAGGACTCGGGAACGACTCCGACGACAATTACTTCGGACGGAGCGTGACCAGCCAGTCTCAACTGCGCCAGAGACTCCAGAACTCCGGGGTCATGCGATGTCAGACGAAGCTGAGCCGGAGACGATCGAGCCTGAGACGATCCAGCCTCAGACAATCCAAGATCGTCGTCGCAATAGACGCACAGCGTTCCCGGCGTTTCTTCTTCACGGGGATGAACAGCATCCGCAATCACAACCAGATCCGCATCGTACAAGTACGGCGCGAGATCCAGTCCAGGCGTGCCGAGATCGAGAATTTCAACATTCGAATCGCACTCGTAGAGGGAACGGAACATCTCGACCGCCATTGGGCCGAAACCGTCATCGCCGAGAAGAACGTTACCAAGCCCAAGCACGGCAATTCGACGAAGGGGCTGCCCCGCGGTTGTATCAGCAAAACTTGTACTCATAACACTTTCACCCGCGCGATCTCGCGGCCGCTCGCATCGAGCGTGTGACACGCGCATGCCATGCACGGATCGAAGGAGTGTACGGTACGGAGCACTTCCAGCGGTTTCTGCGGGTCCACCACTGGATTCGCAATGAGCGAAGTCTCATAGGGTCCGGGAACGCCTTTCTCGTCACGCGGACTGGCATTCCAGGTGGTCGGCACGACGGCTTGGTAATTGGAAAAAGCCCCTTTGTCGATGATTACCCAGTGAGAAAGCGCGCCGCGCGGAGCTTCGTGCATACCGACGCCTTCACACTCATGCGAAGGGAATTGCGGCGGGTTGTAAGTGGTGTCGTCACCCTTAAGAATGTTATCGGTGAGCAATTGCCAGTGCTGCAACGCGAGGTCGGAGAGCATGGCGGAACGGATTCCGCGGGCGAGATAACGCCCCATGGTCGATTGCAGATCGTCCGGCGTCATCTTGAAACCGTGCACGGAGGAAATTGTCTTGAAAGCGGTGTCCGTCCATTTGCGTGTGAGGGGATGGCCGGAGGCGTAGCCGACCAGCACATTCGCCAGCGGACCGACTTGGATCGGAGAACCGTTGTAGCGCGGCGCTTTTACCCAGGTGTACTTTCCATCTTCGTGGAAGTCGGTGTAGTTGGGATCGGTCTCACCTTTCCACGGGGTCTGTGCACCTTCGCCGCGGTACCAGGCGTGGGTCACGTCCTCAGCGACCGCGGCGCGAAAGGATTCATCGCGCCAGTTGGTAATCGGTTGGACGGACGCGAGATTGCCGTTCATGATGAGGCCGCCCGGCAAATCAAATTGCGTGGCTTTGGCATCCGTGGGAAGGTCAGGGACGGCAAGATAATTCGCGACGCCGCGTCCATAACGGAACCACTCGGGATAGGAAGCGGCGAGCAGACAGGTATCCACAAAAAAGGCCTGTTGCACAAACGGGATCAAGTCCTGGAGCAGAGATTGCAACATCCCGAGGCGGTCCATATTAAAGGTGGCGAGACTGTTCAGGTTGATTGCGTTCATTACGCCGCCGACTGCGAGGTTCTGGATGTGCGGCGTTTTTCCACCGAGAATTCCAACCACCTGACAGGATTTGCGCTGGAATTCCAGGGCCTGCAAGTAATGAGCAAACAGAATCAGGTTCAGCTCCGGGCTCAGGCGCATCGCCGGATGACCCCAATAACCGTGAGCGAAAATCCCCAGTTGGCCGCTTCCGATCAAGCCTTTGACTTTGTTCTGCACTGCCTCCAGTTCGCGGCGTGAATTTCCCGGCCAAGTGCTGTAACCCTCCGCAATCGAGGCTGCGCGCGCCGGATCGGCCTTCGGAATGGTCGTGATATCCACCCAATCGAGAGCGGACAGCTGATAGAAGTGGACGATGTGGTCGTGCAAGGCGTGTGCGATGAGGATCAGGTTGCGGATGTACTGGGCGTTCGCCGGAATCTCGAGTTGAAGCGCATCTTCCACCGCGCGCACCGAAGCAATGGCATGGACCGTGGTGCAGACTCCGCAGAAACGCTGGGCAAATACCCAACCTTCGCGGGCGTCGCGTCCGCGGAGAATGGTTTCCAGTCCGCGCCACATGGTGCAACTCGCCCATGCCTTCTGCACCTTGCCGCCGTCAACTTCGACGTCGATGCGCAAGTGACCTTCGATGCGGGTTATCGGGTCGATAGAGATGCGGGCCATGCTTGTTCTCCTTCGGGCGGGTTGGATTTAACGTTTTGACCGGGCTGGGCCGTTGGCCGGCGCCAGGGCGCGCTTCTGAACATGTGATTCCAGTCCTTGATGTCTCCGGGCAATACGGCGAAATACTTGACCGCAAGAAGGAAGCCCACGATGCCGAGCGAAATGTAGCCAATCGCCATCAGCACTTCCGGCAGAGCAGGAAAATATCGAGCGCGATGTGCGGGGATAAATGCGATGGTGGTGGGAATAAAGCGGTAGAACATTCCACCCAAACACGCGAGCGTGGCCATCTTTAACATAGTTCGCGGGGTCTCGCGCGCAGTTTTTATCCGGAGCACAAAGGCTGGAATCAGGATGAGTGCGGTTTCGACCAGGAAGAGAATGCTCATTTTGTCGAATGCGAAGGCGGCATGGACCTGGCCTCGCCAGAGCAGATCCCCGGCGCGAACCGCGAGAAAAAGAAAACATGCGCACGACAACAGGTTGCCCAACTCTCCCAGCACGTCGAGGTCGAGCGGCCGCGAGTAGCGAAGTCCGGCGACGAGCAGCAGAAAAATCACGAAGCCCAGGCCGCACAAACCCGCAGCCAGCAGGTAGAGCAGCGGCAGAAATGGAGTCTGCCAGAGAGGATTGATTTTGTTCCCCGCCAAGAGCAGCAGGCCTCCCAAAGAGGACTGGTGCATCAGGGGCAGCACGTAGGCTCCGACGATCACGAATGGATAAATCTTGCGCAGAAATGGACCGATGCCGCGCAGAACCGCCCGGGTCTGGTCCGTGCCAGTGTAGTAGTACCGCTCGAGGACCAGGGGAAGATTCTCAAAAAGCAGAAAGACGGCGCAGTACAGTGGCATGCATATCGAAATCTCAAGCATCGCCGATTCGGCATTCCAGCGCCAGGGCAGCAGGAAGCTATAGAAATTCCATGGGCGGCCCACATCGAAGCCGAGAGCGAAGAGGCCAGTCGCGTAAAAAAGAAAGCCCGATACCAGAGCGGTTCGCATGACCACGTGCAGCTTCCGCCGGTTGAAGACCCATGCCGCCATGCCCACCGCGAGCGGGGCCGAGCCCAGCGCGGTCAGGGTCATGACGTTGAAGGTCTTCCAGATTCCCCAGGCGTAGGCATCGTTCATTCCGGAGAAGGGGCCAAGCGGAGAGAAGAAGCGCATCGCGGCCAGTACCAGGCCCAGCGCGGCCAGCGCGCCAAAGAAAATGAGTAACGGCGTAACCACCGGCTCGCGATAGACCGGGACGCCGCGTTGCCAGTGGTTGATCAGCGTGGAGCCGGCTGCATCCCTGGTGCCGACTTGAACTGGGCGGGCTTGCGCTCGGCTGACCTGGCTGGTTGTGATTGGGCTGCTCATATTGCGTTGCTCATAGCTGTTCGCGAAGCCCCGTTTCTTTCTCGTGGGCAGCGCTCTCCGCCTCATGGCGATTCCAGTTCTTCTTGATCACCACGCCGAGCAGGCCGGCCACCAGAATCGGCCCAGAGAGCCACTTGTAAATCACCGCCGTCACCTTGGTGGCGTAGTGACCGAGCGAGGTCGAACCCAGCGTAGGCAGTCCGATTTTGGAGAAGGCTACATTGGAAAGATAGAGGACCTGCGTTCCTCCCGCCTCGTGCTCGCCGTAGACGCGATTTTCGAAGTACTTGCCGGGCGCGGCGGCGACGCGTTCTTTGCCTTTGGCCAACAGATCGGTACGCTTGCCAAAGATGACCGCGCCCGTGGGACACACTGCGGTGCAGGCGGGTTGCTCGTTTTTCTGCAAGCGGTCGTAGCAGAACTCACACTTGACGATCTTGGGATTCCATTTGTCCCACTCGAACTTGGGCACATCGAACGGGCAGGCCACCTCGCAGTAGCGGCAGCCGATGCACAGCGAACTGTTCCAGGTGACGGCGCCAAAGTCGCTCTTCTTCAATGACCCGAAAGGGCAACCGGTCACGCAGGCAGGGTCCAGGCAATGCATGCATTGACGCTTGACGTAGGCGAAGCCGGGCCCTTCCGGCTCCTTATAAAGCTTGATGATGTTCTTGGTTTTTGAGTTGAGATCGGCCGGCATGTCCCACAGGCCGCCCGTCTGCAAGGTGTCGGGCGGAAGGCCGTTGGCCTCGTTACATGCGGGCATACAGGCCTTGCACCCGGTGCAGATGGTGTTGTCATAGAGCATGGACACGGCATCGGGAGCGGCCACCGGATGCTCAGGGTGCTCACTTCCCACAGCGGGCACGGCCAAGCCTGTGATCGTTCCGCCGAGGCCGACGATTCCCAGCAGAGCCTGGCGGCGGCTGATCTGATGGGGAATGATCGCGGGGCTCATACGTGTTCCTTCGAGACAGCCTCTGCTTGCTTGTCCGCCGAGGCCCGACCTGCCAAGTCCGGCACTCGCGTCGGTGACGCGGTTTGCGAATGATTCGGTTCGCCAAACCACATAAAACTAAAAAGCTCGCCCAGCGTCGCTCCCGTGGTGCCGAGATACATGTGAACGACCATGAAGAGGGAGAGACAAAAACCGGTGTAAGTATGGACCAGGGCCCACAAGCCGATTCCGGGCACGCCCAGCATGTCCGCCGGCAAGCGTTCCGGAAAGAGCAGCGCCCAGCCCGTCACTGCCAGTACTGGAAAAAGCAGGAACATCACCACCAGATAAAAGAGTTTCTGGAGCGGGTTGAACTTGCGCTCGTCGCTGTGCGGGTAAGGATGTGGCTCTCCGACGAATATGCCCCACAAGTAGTAGCGGGCTTGCCGGATCAATCCCGGTTCGATATCGCCGGCCACAACCTTGTAGTAGCGGCCATTCCCGAGGACGAAATTTCCGAACAGGAACAGCCCGTAAAACAGTGTCAGCAGGATTCCCGAGGCATTGTGAATCAGGACATCAGCCCGGAAGCCAAACGGCGGCGCGCCCGGCTCGGAGTAATGCATGCTGATTCCCGTAATCAGCAAGATCACAAAGAGCAAAGCGTTGCCCCAATGCCAGCAGCGCAGCCAAAGCGGATAACCGGACTTGCGTTTCATGCTTTGCTCCTGAAGTGGGCAAACAACCACCGGCCTGCGCCATGAGCCGCCAGCAGAAGCAGGACCAGGCCCGCGATCGCAAAAGTTCCCCAATCCAGCCACTGATTCCGGGTCGCACCCGTCAGGTAGGCGTTGTTGAATAGCATGGCATTCACCCATCCGTTTTCCGCACGTTCTTTCAGGGCGAGATGGGTATAGAGCTTGGTCACCATGAGCGAGTTCTGGGCGTGGCAGGTGGCGCAATTCCGAAGGGCCTGAGCCTTGGGAAGAATGAGATGCAAACCCTGTTGGCCGCGCGGAGTGTGGCATTCGACGCAAGCGTTGCGCTGAATGTGTAACTCCCAATGGGGAAACAGACGATGCTTTTCCGCCAGCGCATTGAAAGCGGTTTGTCGCGCGGCGGCAGTGTCTCCGGCAGCGTGGCAGCCCAAGCAGGGCTGATTGAACACCAGAATCGCTTGCGCCGCATTCGTCATCTGGCTGGCGGGGATGAAGTTATGGGGCGAGTGGCAATTCTCGCAGCGAAATGCCGGGTCGACCATGGTGGCGTGCACGCTCGCCTTGACCCCCAATGCGATCTTGTCAAAGTCGATGCCCGGAAACGTCTGTCCGCTGTGACAAGCGATACAGTCGGGCATGGCCGCGGGATTGCTTGCGTGAGGAAACTTGCTGACCCCATCGGTGTGGCAGACGGTGCAATCCAAACCACCGTGCACCGATTTGGCAAACACCGCTGGATCGATGGTGGTGCTGCTCGGCTTGTGACATTCCATGCAGGCGGGTTCGGGCGAGGTAGCCTGCGTCACTTTCTTGGGGAGCGGCCAGAGCGGGCTATCGAGCAGGAAGAACAGCAAAACGATGGCGCCGGCGGCTCTCATGGCTGGTTTTTTGAACCTGGACCTGGACCGGAATCCGGGCCCGTGTCGGATCGTCGATCGGACTGCGATTCGCCTCCGGGCTGTCCCTTGCCGGCGGTGATGCTGGAGCCGGGCGTGCTCTCGTCATCCTTCACAGTGGAGAACTTGCGCGAGGCAATATAGCCCGCTCCAGCGAGCGCTCCCGCGGCAAGTCCGACCACACCGGTTGCCAGGGGGCTGATGATGCCCTGCGGCGCGTTGATGGGCGCGTAGGTCGATGGAGGCGCCGCCAGCGTGTGAATTTGCACCACCTTGAACATCGGCACGCGGAAGGCAATGCTTTTCTCCGTGCAGCCAATACAAGGAGCGCCGATGCCGATCGGCCACACGTCAGGAATCTCGTTGAAGTGCCGGGTCGAGCATCCGGCGTGAGTGTCTGGCCCCTTGCAACCCATCTCGTAGAGACACCAGCCTTCGCGATGTCCTTCGTCGCCGTATTGCTTCACAAAATGGCCGGCATCGAAGTGCGCCCGACGCGGACAGTGTTCGTGAATGTCGCGGTCATAGGCGAACTTTGGCCGCTTTTCCGCGTCCATTTCCGGTAGCGTGCCGGAATCGGCATACTGCAGCACCACCCCGAGCAGCGTGTACGGATTCGGCGGGCAGCCAGGAAGGTTGATGATCGTCTTGTTGGGCAAAAGGTCAGCGACGCCAACCGCGCCAGTGGGATCGGGATCGGCAGACGGAATGCCTCCCCAGGAGGCGCACGATCCGATCGCGATGACCGCCGCCGCTTGGCCACCGACCTCAGCAAGGACATCCATGGCCGGACGCCCCGCCAGCTTCATGTAGACGCCCTTATCCCGGGTGGGAATCGAGCCCTCGATCACGCAGATGTATTTGCCGGAATACCTCTCCACGGCCTCGGATAGAGCCTGTTGGGCCTGCATGCCCGAGCCTGCCATTAACGTCTCGTGGTATTCGAGCGAGATGACGTTCAGGATCAAATCGCCGAGGTCCGGGTGCGAAGTACGGAGAAGCGTCTCGGTGCAGCCCGTGCAGTCCTGAAAGGCCAGCCAGATTACGGGCGGGCGAATCACTTTTCCCAGTCCCGCGGCTACGTCTTCCGGAGTTTTCTTGTCGGTGATCGCGAGGCCGAATGGCGCCGCAATCATCAGGGAAGAGCAGAACTGCAGGAAGGCGCGGCGGCTGACGCCGACTCGCGCCATGCGTTCATCGATTGTGCCGAGAGTGCCGAGAGCGTCGAGGACTCTTGCGTGGGCTGCCAGCGGATTCCATGTGAGGTCGTTTAGCATGTCCCATTTCAGAAAGCGTAGCGGAGTGCGAATTCGGCATAACGGATGTCTTTAGAACTCGTAATGCACTCCAGCGGTTACGTTGTTTGCATGGAAGGCCCGAGGAGCGGTGAACCCGTAGGCCGGACCGCTCATCGCAGTATTTGGCAGCGTGCTACAGGGCACGACCGGAGCCGGGTTACCCGGCGTCGGGAGCGTGTTGGAGGGATTGCAATACTGTGCTCCCGAAGGACCACCCTCGCCGTAGCCGAAGTAGTTATACTCGNNTAGAGACCAGCGATCCGTTCACATCGCGTGGATCGTTGAAAAAGCGGCTGCCGTTGACCGAGCTTATTCGGTAGCCGATGTTGGCGTGGAACTTCTCGATCGGCGAAAGAGCCAAGGCCACCGACGCGTACTGGGTTGGAGCGTTCATGAAGTCCTTAACGGGACCAAAAGTATAAGGCCCCGATCCCCCGCGGGGAAGCGGAGACGGGCAAGCCGTGCCGGAGGGCGTCGCGGCGCCCGGTATGGTGGAGCTTGCGGCCGTGCCCAGGAAGCAGATGTTGGTCGCCGTGTACACGTCGCTGTAGGCATAGCCGATGTCGAACCCGTAGTGCTCGTTCGGCATCAAGTCGGCGTTCAAACTCAGCGTGCGGCTATGATCGACGTGCTGGAGCGGGCCATCAACGGACGCTGTGCCTGTATTGTTCGTATTGTTGTGGCGCTCGAGGTCATTGTACGCACCGGAGAACGTCGCCCAGGTCTTGGGCCGGTATTTGGTGTGAATTCTGTAATGCTGAAGCTCGCGGGGTGCGACCGGGGTGAGGACATTGTCGGCGTACAGAAGTTCGACCGAACCGTTGATGTTCCAGTTGCTCGCCGGCTGCAGAGCGACGCCGAAGGTTCCGCCGTTCTCTTTGATGGTGTAGTTGGAGATGCCAGACAGGTATCCCGTGGTGTTCGCGGCACCTTCGCCGATGTTGTGCTCCTGGTGGTGATAAGTGAGCGTGAACACGGTGTGATCCGTAAGATCGTACGCCGCCGTGAGGTTGTTCGTGATGAACTTCTGGCCGAAGAAATCAAACAGCGGAGTGGCGACGCTCGGACTGCCTTCAAACGTAGAAGTTGGATTGCCCGTGATCGGGTTGATCGGAGTGTTGAAAACCGTGGTGGTTAACGCCGTGCTATTGATGTTCGGGGTTGCGGCAGTCACGGTGGTTAGACTCGTCATGTTGGCAACTCCCGGCTGGTGCACATTCGAGTAGTCGATCTGCTCGGAGATACTGAGCTTTTTCAGCGCCTGCCAAGTGACGCCGTAGTCGCTAGCGATCGCTTCCCGCTTGGCGCTGGCGTTGCCGGCATACGTGGCTTCGCGGGTCGTTCCCGCCAGACCCTGGAAGTCATCGTAGTAGTTCGCCAGGCTCGTGTTCGCCCTGGTGTAGCGAACGTTGCCGTTCATCGTAACGTTCTTGATGCTGGAGCTTTGGAACCGGAAGATTTCGGTAGGAAAGATTTCGCGGGTTGGCTGGGAACGTGAATAGCTGGTAACCACATTACACGCCGGATCGACGATGGGCAGACCGTTCGGAATCTGGGCCGGGGAAATGGGGGCTGGTCCAACGCCGGCGTTGCAGGTGATGCCGACCGGCCTGTTGATCGGATTGTCGTAGCTCTGGAGCACTGCGACCCTCAATCCGTTCGCTTCCTGCAGGTTGAAATACTGGGGCGCCATGCTGAAAGTGGAATCGCCCTTGTAGTGAGTGATCTGCTCTTCATAGGTCAACCGGGTCCGCGATACGGGCTTCCACTCGACCGATCCCGTCCAGTCATCCGTGCTGTTGCGCTGATACTCCTGGAGCAGCAGGTCGTAGGCGCCGGCAGCCTGATAACCGCTGGGCGTCAGGCTCGGACCCTGGAAGACGTTCTGCGAGTAGCCGGCGCGGAAGGTCACCTTCGCCAGCGGAAGCAGTGTGAGGTTTGTGTCCGTCATGCGGCGCACCGAGTTGTTCAGAAACGGCGACTGCGCAACCTGCGGCCACGCGTAGGAACCCGTTGGCGTCGCGGGCGGCCCGATTGGAATCGACTGGCCAGGCGGAAGATTCGGATTGCCCAGCAGGTTGTAGTCGAAGTACTGGCGGTCACGGCGGAACAAGCCGGAGAACTCGTAGAGCTTGCCCTTGGAAAAGTCCAGCTTGGCAATGTTGTTCGGATCGCCGCCGAGCCCGCTGGTAAAGGCTTTCAAGTGATCGACGAGGGTGTTCTTCGTGTTCGGCAGTGCGCGCAGTTCATAGGTCTCGCCCAGTATGCGCGGACCCGACTGCTGGTTTACCAGAGTGTCGTACATGGCGCCGCTGCCGTCGATATTGGCCACGTGTCCGCCCAGATCGATGGACTCATGAAGCGTGTAGCCGTCCGGAGCGGTCTGGTGAGACACAAATATTGGAAGCTGCGCGACGGCAGTGCCCGCCGTCAAGCCCAAAATGGCTGCGGCCATGCCCCCGACAATGCATCGGGCCGCAAGAGAATGCTTCTCACTCAACTGCCGGGAAATCCATCCTGGGTTCATCATGTTGAAAGCCTCACTTGAAAAACATTGCTCGTCGAGACCTTGAATCTCTGCGCGCAATCGAAGCGTGACCGCACCTCCGCAATTCTCCAGGCGCGTTGCAATCCATGACTCCTACCTGAGGAACGCCGCATTCATGTTCGAACCGTGAATATAGGTATGGCAGTTCGTACAAGTTATGTTTTCCGACGACCCCGCGCTCATTCCGTGAACCGTGTTGGCAGCTACGCCACTGTGGCACTGGTTGCACAGCGGGTTGATGGCCGGCATGTTCAGCAGGCGGGCGTTCTGGGAACCGTGCGGAGTGTGGCATCCCAAACACCCCTCGGCCTTGACCGCGACGTGTTCATAGACGAACGGCCCGCGCGTCTCGGTGTGGCACTTGGTGCAGATCAGGTTCTGGTCGGCCGTGGACTTCAGGTTGTTGGCTCCGAAGGTGCCGTGCACGTCGTGGCAGTCGCTGCACGTGATCAAGCCTTCGATCACCTTGTGGTGGAACGGCATATTGAACGCCGGCTTAGTGTCGGAGTGGCACTGGAAGCAGAGCGCAGGCTGCGGAGCCTTCAGCAGCTTTTCTTCTTCCTTGCTCTGATGAACGCTGTGGCAGCTGATACAGCTGACGTTCGCCTTGGCGTGGGGCGAGCGGTCAAAGTTCGGGTGCGCTCCCGCGTGACAGGTCAGGCACTTGGCGTCAACCTCTTTGGCCGAGTGCTTCGCGGGATTGAATATCTTGCTTACATCGCCGCCGCCCGCCACGTGCTCCGCACCGGGACCGTGGCAGCCTTCGCAACCTTGATGGGAGGGTCCAGCTTTGGTATTGAGCGTGGTCTTCCAGTGCGGCGTCTTCTCCCAGTTGTTGTAGATCTCTTCGTGGCACGTCTTGCAGGTCTCCGCGCCTACATACTCGGAGGCTTCAGAGGAGTGCGCACCCGCCGCTGGCGCGCTACTGGGCTGAACGTTCTTAGTCGGTGCCGGAGCCGCTGCCTGCGCCGGCGGACTGGTCTGGCCAGTAGCCAACGCCAAGCCCGCGACAAAGAATAAGATAAGAGACAGAAGAATCCGAGACGCCTTCCAATTTCCCGGCATTCGCATTCGTACGCTCCTGGACTACGGATTATCCAGCCTGTATTACAGATATCGTTTCCGTGCCTCACCGATACTAAAGTCCCATCCTTCGGGAAACACTCAGCAACGTCAACAAGAATCGCGCCAAAGAGACGAAAATCCGGGGCGCCAATTCCCGTTTTCGAACTTTGTGAACCCGTGCAGGAGCGAACACCAATGCTGCGCGTTCGCGACCGGCTGCCGGAACAATAAAAAGTACGCGATTCGCGAAACCGCCGCTGTTCAATATTGCTCACTTTCTAGAGTTAAGAAGGGGGAATCCGTTTGAGCAATGCCCATCCGTTGTGGCGATTCTTCGGTCATTAGTCTTCTCATGGTTTCCTCTCGACTCAGGCCTTCAGGTCGTGCAGAGTCGTGAACGCTTTGTACAGAACGCGAGGGTCGTACTGACCCTTGTAGACGGCCGGTGGCTCTCGCTTCAGCCCGAGCAGAGTGTAGACAGCCGTCTGCGCGGATCGGATTGAGTATTCGACCGTGAACACCACGTCGTCCGGAAGTTCGCAGAACTGGCCAGTGAAGGCCAGGTTCGTCGATCCCTTGGGCACAACCTCCGGGCGATCGCCTTTCTCCCGCCGCAGAAACTGGCTGGTAATGAAGGGCATCATGCACGGAATGCAAATGGAGGTGTCCAAGATGTGCGATGCTTCGGATTCGATCTGCAGGTGGCCCAGGATCTCGGTCATGATTTCGCGACCAGTACATGCGGACATCGGCTTCTTCACGAGGTCGCCCGGCTTATCGACAAACAGTCCGTACCCCCAGAACACATTCACGTCTTCGGGTTGTCCGATAAAGTGCGGCTGATGCGGCAATACAATCGAGGTCAACCAATTGGAATCCGCAAAGGTGATCAGTCCACCCTCCCCAGGCACGTTGCCGGTGAGGTCCCGAACCAAACGAAAGAAGGTAGGGTCTCGCTGCGTGGTGGTGAACGAAACCCACTTTGATTCTTCGATGTGGCCGTCAAAGACCGATGGCCGGCCGAATTCGGGCCTGCCAGCAGCGAGCTTTTCCCAAAGCGTCCAGGCGCCGCCGTCGGTTTTGCCGTTGAGGACAGGAGCCGAGTCCATGGACCCGAGGCTCGAAGCCTCAGTCATCGAACCCAGAGTGACGATGACGAAGTCCTTCTCGCCAACCTCGATCTCGCCGGGGACACCGTTCCGCACATATACGACTCGCTCTACAGTCTTGCGGTCTGCCGCTTCGTGCAGGACAAGATCGGTAACGCGAGTGTTCAACTCGAATCGTACTCCGCGCTCCTCGAGCCATTTCTGGAGCGGGCGAACCATGGAGTCGTACTGGTTGTAGACGGTGCGCATGATCCCCTTGAGATGGTTGAATCCGGCGACCATGTGCGTAAAGCGCAGCAGATAGCGTCTGAATTCGACGGCGCTATGCCAGGGCTGGAATGCAAACGTTGTGCACCACATTAACCAGAAATTCGTCTCGAAGAATGACGAATCGAACTCGTCGGCGATCGTGCTCCTGCCGAGCATTCCCTCCGGTTCCGCGGCCAGACGCTCCAGATTAAGGATGTGTTGTTCACTCAAGCCAAATTCCGGACCGTCGATTCTCTGTCCTTTGCGCACGAGCCGCGACTTTGAAGAAGTCTTCATGGTCTCGTTCCAGTCGAAGATTTCCTGCGTGACGGTCTTGCTTCCGTCCAACGTCGGGATCGACGAGAACAGTTCATAAGTGCAAAGGTATTTGCTCTCGATCATCCTGCCGCCGCGAAGCACATACCCGTCCCGCGGGGATCCGGCACCGTCAAGACTGCCGCCTAAGCGATCGAGTTCCTCGAGGATGACGATGTTGTGGCCGGGGATATCTGCGTCCCGGATGAGAAAGGCAGCGGCGGCGAGGGAGGCGATGCCGCCACCGATGAGATAGGTTTTCGTATCGGAGTGCTGGGTGGAGCTATAGTTTTTCATAAAAGAATCCTTTCAACTGACTTCGCCCGCTTCATGAAGAGGGGGCAAGCATCGATTACTCGGTTCCGCAGTTCCTAACAAACATCAGGAGGCTATGGATTGCTTTGTCTGGTTTTCGTCAATCCGGACGGATCGTACCCCAGTTCGCGGACGCGGGTAACGATTTGCCCATAGACTGATTCGGTGAGCTGAGAAGAACGGCTGAGTATCCAGAGATATTTGCGATCGGGTTCTCCGACGACGGCGTAGCTGTAATCGGGCGCCAAGTCGATGATCCAGTAATTGCCTGAGAACGGCCAGAAGAATGTGACCTTGAGCTTGGCATTCGTCCTCTTGTCCACGACCCTAGCCGTGCCCTTTGACCTCTTCACTTGGCCGTCCGCTTGTCGACACTCGTTCAGAACCTCGATCTTGCCGCCGGAAAGTGCAGTGTAGGTTGCGGTCACATCGGACGCGCAGTCCTTTTCGAACCAGGCGGGATACCGTGCGATCTCATACCAGCGGCCAACATACCGCGTCAGATCGACGTTAGGGACAGTTTGCAGCGATGCCTTCGATCCCGCGAAGGCCATCTTGCCGACGACAACAGCAATTCCGAGAAGCAAAAATGCACTTGTTCGCATGGATGACCGACCTAAGCGACCAGTATGATCTTCCCGATGCCGCCCTTTTCAGCCATCGGGTCCGCGTATCGGATGTCTGACAGTTTGAATTCTCGTCGGATGGGGATGGAGAATTTGCCGGCTGCAACCTCGTGTGCGAGTTTTTCAAGTCTTGAAGAATCGGGTTGGGCCCAGATTTCCACGACGCGTAGATCGCGCCCGTTGGCCGCTTCGGGCTTGCCTAGAACGGTTGCGAGGACTCCATTCTTCTTGATGTGTGGGATGAGTGAAACAATGACTTCGTGCCCAACTGTATCGGCGACGGCGTCGAGTTCCTTTAGGCTGGCGATCTCAGACTGGTTGTCCAAGGCCAGGATTCTGTCGGCACCGAGAGCTTCGGCTTCCTTCTTTTGTGAAGAGCGCACTCCCGCGATCACATGTGCTCCATGCTGTCGAGCGACATGCACAGCGGTGCGCCCGACTCCTCCCACGGCTCCGGTGATCAATATTGTTTCTCCGGATCTCGGCTTGATCCCTTTCTCGATGAGTTGAGCTCCGGTAAGGACCACGAGAGGAAGTGCTGCCGCCTGCTCAAAGCCGAGGCCCGAAGGGATGAGAGCCAACTCGTCTGCCTTACACAGAACGTATTCTGCATACGCATGATTCACGAGACCAAGGACACGGTCGCCAATCTTTCTGGTTTTGACTCCATCTCCCAGGCCGACAACTTCGCCTGCAAGGTCGCGACCCAGGATCGCCGGGAATTGCAAAGGCATGAGCGCCTTCAGATCGCCGCGACGGAGTTTCCAGTCGATGGGGTTGATGCTGGTCGCCGCCATTTTGACCAACACTTCTCCGGCTCCCGGTTTTAGGTCGGGAGTGTCTCCGTAGACGAGCTGGTTCACGTCACCGTAGTCGCGCACTAGGACTGCTTTCATGGGAAGGATTCCTCTTCCTGGAGTTTCCGATGCCTTGATCGGTATTTGGTTTTAAAGTTCAGCAGATCAACTATCAAGCCTCATGCCTGGGATCGGCTGATCAATTCTGATCAGTATTGCGAACGCGATTCGGCGAATCTATGAAAGGCATGAACGGGCAACTTGGCAAAGAGGGAAGGCTCAACAATCATGAAGAATGCTCCAAAGTCCGTAACCAGATTGAGCAAGCAGATCGCAACAGATGACGATGCCGCGGCCAATGGGCAAGAGGTTGAGGAACAAATGGAGGAAGACAACGTGGAGAAGGCAGCACGGGAAAATGAAACGCGAGGTCCGGCCCCAATCATGAGCAACGATGAGATCAAAACTGCCGATGATGCTGCGGCCTCCAGGGAAGAAGTTGAAGAGCA
Organism: Acidobacteriaceae bacterium; assembly: GCA_003162935.1. GTDB lineage: Bacteria > Acidobacteriota > Terriglobia > Terriglobales > Acidobacteriaceae > Acidiflorens. The sequence continues at coordinate 10,886 of PLUW01000077.1, read as the reverse complement.
GGCCGAAGAGAGCCGCATCGATAAGGTGGCTTTTGAAGATGGAGTTAGCATTGCTTCAGCCCAGGAATACATCCGGCGCGGACGCGACCATGATTAACGAAACAATAGAGCATCCGCGAGAAACACAGTTGAGCGCTTTGTCGGCTGACAACATAAAAACAGTTACGGCCAGCACGTTTACCCGCCTAGTTCTAGAGGCGGAGGGACCGATCGCGGTTGAGTTCATGTCTTACGGGTGTGAACATTGTCGAGCGATCGAACCGGTTCTGGAGCAGGTGGCAAAAGTAGTGGAACCTGGGGAGAAGATATTCAGGGTTAACATCGCAGTGGAACCGGAACTTGCAAGCAGCTACCAAATTCAGGGCACGCCGACCTTGGTCATGTTTCTAAACCGGAATGAAGTTGGACGAGTGGAGGGTCCGTCCCCAACAGTAGCGAGCATCCTGACAGCGGTGACGCAGCCCTTTGAGTCGTGAACGGAGAACAATCGACGATGACGCAGAATCAGACTAAGCCAATTCTCCTATTCAATGACGAATGCGCTGTCTGCCGTCACATTGGGCATTGGGTGCAAAGGTCGGCGCAGAGCAAATCGGGCGAGACGAGCCTCATCGTGCAACCCATTGGTGACGACCCCGAGAGGCTTCGGTTGCTCAATCCCGATCTCGATATCTGGGACGCCTATGAAACGATCCACGTCCTGATGCCGGATGGCTCGATGAAACTGGGAGGAGAAGCTGTCGCGGAGGTCCTAAGGAGGTTGCCTAACACCAAATGGTTCGCGTGGAGCTTCGCGACCAGCATATTCGGATTCCGGCCGTTTCAGGTCGTACTCAACGTGGCCTACGCGATCCTTTCAGATGTGCGACCGCTGTTCGGCTGTGAGAGTTGCGGCAAGCCAAGAGTTCTGAGATCGATTCAGTGGGTGACCAAATGGGCGAAGAACCTATTCGGCGGAAATCTTCATCCGACGCCACATTTCAGTTCGCTTTCGGCCACGAGACGTCGACCAGTGGCGGTCTCGGCAGAGCCACTCCCGCAATCAAGTCATCCCTGAAGTTCGAAAGTTTGGTTCGGTTGCCAGCCAGATAGGCTCCTGTAGCGCACCCCGCAACCCCGCACCGCACTTCGCAGTCTGTTCAAGTCGAGTGCACCTTGCAACTAAGCGACTCATGAAGAACGGTCAATTTTGAACAGACGGGCATTCTGGGGCCGCCTAAACTTCGTTGAATCGGGTCCACACAAAGGAGCTTCCCCTATGCTTCAACGGCGAATTGGCATGCACATTCTGAGCGTATCGACGGCGGCGCTGCTTTTTGGCTCCACGGCATTCGCACAATCCCAGGGAGACAAGAACTTCGTCAAGGCGGCGATGCAGGTGAATGTTGGAGAGATGCGAATCGGACAGCTGGCCGCGAAAAAAGGCGCTACTGAAGGCGTAAGGAGTTTCGGCGAGAGAACGGTCATCGACCACACTCGACTGGAAAAAGAGATCAAGCCAGTTGCCGAGAAAATCGGAGTGTCCCAGCCCACGGGGCTTGCCCCGGACGATCAGGCGCTGCTGACGAAGCTCGAGGGAGAATCCGGCGCCGAATTCGACGATACCTATATTCACGCTATGGTGGAGGGTCATCGCGAGGCCGTCCAACTCTACAAGACGGAGGAGGCCAACGGTCAGGATGCCGCCGTCAAGAGCGCAGCCACGCACGGAGAGCATGTCGTCGCCGAGCACCTGAGTTTGGCTGAACACCTACAGAGCACCTTGGCCAAGAACTAGCCTCAATACTCTCCCGAACACCATTTCTCCGCCGACGATCGGAAGGTTGGGGCATGAAACCTTCATTCGAGAGCTCTTGGTCGATGCGAGAAGACTGGCGATTCCCGGCAGGACAGTTCGGCGGCCATGAGAAAAAGTCCGGCGCCAAGAACGGAGGCCTGTGATGGCGGTCGCGAATTCGGGCGCGCTGGTGCTCTTCGGTGTGACCGGCGATCTCGCTCATAAGATGATCTTTCCGGCACTGTACGCGATGGCAAAACGAGGGACCCTCAAGGTTCCGGTCATTGGGGTTGCGCACTCGAAGTGGACTCTGCCGCGCCTGCGCAAACGCGTAATTGACAGCATCCAACGATCGGGCGGAATCGATGACCAGCGTGCCCTCCGCCATCTTCTGTCGCTGTTCACATACGTCGACGGGGATTACAAAGACGGGAACACATTCACAGCGATCAAGACGGCGCTCGGCGGTGCTCGGCGTCCGGCGCACTACCTGGCAATTCCGCCAGCGCTCTTTGAGACGGTAATCAAAGGCCTCGGTGCCGCAAACCTGGCCAAAGATGCGCGCGTGATTGTCGAAAAACCGTTTGGACGCGACCTCGCTTCGGCGCGGGAACTCAATCACGTTGCGCGCTTGGTGTTCCCGGAAGATTCAATTTTCCGCATCGACCACTTCCTCGGAAAAGAGGCGATCATGAATCTCCTCTATTTCCGCTTCGCCAATTCCTTCCTGGAGCCAGTCTGGAACCGCAACTATGTGGCCAGCGTCCAAATCACGATGTCCGAAGGGTTCGGCATCGGCGGCCGCGGCGGGTTTTACGAAACTGCCGGCTGTCTGCGCGACGTGATCGAGAACCACCTCTTCCAGATCGTCGCGCTCCTCGCCATGGAACCCCCCGCCGACCGGAACTATGGAGCCGTGAACACGGAAAAAGCCAAAATATTTCAGGCCATGCGCCCGCTGACGCCCGACGACGTGGTGCGCGGTCAATACGCCGGCTACCGGAAGGAGCCGGACGTAGCGAAGAACTCCGACGTTGAGACCTTCTGCGCCGTGCGACTCTTCATCGACTCATGGCGATGGGAGGGAGTTCCGTGGTATTTGCGTTCCGGAAAATACCTGGCAGATACCGCGACCGAGGTACTGGTGGAACTGAAGACACCACCGCAGAGGCTATTTGCCGACTCAGCGCCAACCAATGGCCCGGCCAATTACCTGCGCTTCCGCCTCTCGCCCGACTCGGCCATCGCTCTCGCCGCTCGCGTCAAAATCGCCGGGAAGGAATACGTCGGCGACCAGCGAGAGCTGTACCTTTTCGAAGAACAGCAGGGAGAGGAAACGCCGTACGAGCGACTCCTGGGTGACGCCATGATCGGCGATGGAGCGCTCTTCACGCGTGAGGACTCGGTGGAGGCTGCCTGGGCGGTGGTCGATCCGGTTCTCAAGCACCACCACCGGGTTCGCCCCTACAAGCGCCACAGCTGGGGACCGAAAGAGGCTGACACACTGATCGCTTCATCTGGCTCTTGGCATAACCCCAAACCGAAGGAGACAGCCGGACGATGAGCGTGCCGCAGGCATTTGTTTGGCCGCTCTGCTCGCGGGTGCCCGCACAACGCAGCGTCCTCATGTTTGGAGTTACTTCTCTTGGGCCAGTTCCTTGCGAATCGCTTGCAATTCCTGCCGACGCTTCTCGCTGGTCTTCGGGTAGGCCATTTTGAGATCCTTCAGTGCGTCGAGGACAATGCGGGAAACAATCAAGCGGGCGTTCTCCTTATTGTCGGCGGGAACGGCGTACCAGGGAGCGTGATGGGTGCTCGTCGCTTGCAGGCAGTCCTCATACGCTTTCATGTAATGCTTCCAGTACTTCCTTTCGTGGTTGTCCGAGGGACTGACTTTCCAGTTCTTGTCAGGCTCGTCGATGCGCGCCAGAAACCGCTTGCGCTGTTCTTCGTACGAAAGGTTTAGAAATATTTTGACGATTCGAGTTCCGTTGTAATAAAGGTGGCGCTCAAGGTCAACGATCGAGCGATACCGGTCCTTCCAGATGGATTTTTCGTCACGGAACGCTTCGGGAAGATGCTGGTTGCGAAGAATCTCGGGATGCACGCGAACGATCAGCACTTCTTCGTAATAGGAACGATTGAAGATGCCGATCCGTCCGCGTTCGGGAAGGCGGCACGTTGTGCGCCAGAGAAAATCATGTTCCAGTTCCTCGGCGCTCGGCTGCTTGAAACTGAAAACGTCGCAGCCCTCGGGGTTGACTCCCGACATGACGTGCCGAATGGCGCCGTCCTTACCGGCGGAGTCCATCCCCTGAAAAATCAGCAGCAGGGCATAGCGGTTGGACGCGTAGTGAAGCTGTTGGAGTGCGCTCAACTCTGCAATGTGTTTTTCCAGGAGTTCTTGATATTGCTTCTTCGTCTTGCAATAAGGTTTAACGATCGTCGGCCACTTCTTGAGGTCGAACCTTTTCCCGGACCCTACCTGGAAATCCTTGGAATGAATTCTCATCGTCTTCCTTTCGTCCGTATCCATTGTGTTCGCGGCTGTAAATAGATGGACCGCACCTCAGGCTTAGGTCTTCGCCTCGACCTTGGCGTCATCTTTCCGAATCTCGCGCTCCGCCTCGAGCCAGTCTTGATCAGCCAGGCTCTCGCCCCGCGCTCGTTGTTGATAGAGTTCATAGGCCCGGGCAGCGATCTGCGGTTTAAGATCGGGTGTCTTGGTGACAGATGGGGCTTTGACCGGGTCAAAAA
>PLUW01000077.1:0-6317 GCA_003162935.1 Acidobacteriaceae bacterium | reverse complement strand
GTCGCCACTGCTTGTGTGCCGAGCACGGCGATCCAGAGAATGCGCGCCGGACGTATGGACCAGAACGGGCCGCGAGTGCGCGTCAGGAAAATCGTCAGATGTCCGGCCACCGACAGCTTCAGGTACATCAGTGTNNTGGGCGTGCGCGCGGTCGAGGTGAAATACGCGCTCGGCAAGATAGAACAATCCGAACGCAGCCACGACGCCGATCACACCCAGGACGGTCGAGATCCCGAGCACCAGACGCATGTTCCACTTCTCGGGCTTGTCGCTGTAATGCACGTTGTCATACGCGATTGAGAGAATCGCCCCGTCATTGAGTACGGCGATCATGACGATCATCACCGCGGTCACGGGGTAGAAGTTAAATACCAGGATCGCCAGCGTCATTAAGAACAGCACGCGCAGGGTTTCGGCGATGCGGTAGATCGCGTAGCTGTTCATCCGCTGAAAGATGCGTCGGCTCTCTTTGATCGCATCGATGATCACCGACAGACCGGAGGCCAGCAGCACGATGTCGGCCGCCGCGCGGGCCGCGTCGGTTGCGCCGGAAACTGCGATGCCGCAGTCCGCTTGTTTGAGCGCGGGAGCGTCGTTCACGCCGTCGCCCGTCATCCCGACAATGTGGCCGTGCTTCTGGAGGACTTCGACAATGTTGTACTTATCTTCGGGGAACACCTGGGCAAAGCCGTCGGCGTTGTCGATGGACGCCGCCGATTGCGCTGACGGTTGATCCTTAGCATCGCGCAATACGGTGGCGTCAAGGATGTTGGTGCCCATGCCCAACTGGCGAGACATTTCCTTGGCGATGGCCAACTGGTCGCCGGTGACCATTTTGACTTTCACGCCCATCTGCACNNGCCACGCCCAGCGAGCGGAAGCCGCGTGCGGCAAAATCGTTGACCGCTTTGTCGACCTCGGCCTTCACGTCCGCGATGTTGGTGGCCATCTGCAGGATGACCTGCGGCGCTCCCTTCGCGACCTTGAACTGTTTCCCGTCCGCGCCTTTCACGGTGGCTTCGGTGCGCTTATGCACCGGGTCGAAGGGCTGGAAATGAACGATCTGATACTTCTTCAGCTCCTTATCGTCCTTGACGCCGGCGATCACGGCGAGGTCGATGGTGTCTTTGTCTTCCGCGCGCGAGGCCAATGCGGCGTCGAGGATGATTTGATCGGCGGCCACCCCGTTCACGCAGAATGGATCGCCCAGGGTCAGCTTGTTCTGGGTCAGAGTGCCGGTCTTGTCGGAGCACAGCACATCCACGCCGGCTAATTCTTCGATCGCCGACAACTTCGTCACAATCGCTTGCTTTTTTGCCAGCAGGCGCGCCCCAACCGCCATGGTGACGGACAATACCGTAGGCATGGCCACGGGAATCGCGGCCACCAGGAGCACCAATGCGAATTCCAGCGTGCTCAGGGTTGGGTCATGGCGGAAGAGCGCGACCGTAACAATCAACGCCACGAGCGCCACGGCGAGAACGATCAGGTAGTTGCCGATTTTGAGCACCGCACGCTGGAAATGACTGACGGTATGAGCGTCCTGCACTAATTCCGCGGTCTTGCCGAAGTAGGTGTGAGTCCCGGTGGCGTACACCATCGCGTCGGTTTCGCCACGTTTGATGATCGAGCCCGAAAAGACCGCCTCTCCAGGCTTGCGAGTCGCCGGCAAGGATTCGCCGGTCAGCGCGGACTGATCCACTTGCACCGGGTCGCCCGCCAACAGGCGCGCATCAGCCGGCACGATGTCCCCCAGTCGCAGGCGGATGACGTCGCCGGGGACGAGATCCGCTACCTTCGGGGTCGCCCATTTTCCGTCGCGCAGAACGCGGGCCGTGGTCGCCAGCTTCGCGCGCAACGCGGCAATTTCGTTGCCCGCTTGATGTTCCTCCCAGAATGCGACCAAAGCGTTGGAGAAAAGCAAGAAGAGGATGACAAAGAAGTCCAGCCAGTGCTTCACCACTCCCGACAGAATCACCGCCGCTTCAATCATCCACGGGATGGGGCCCCAGAAATAGCTGAGGAACTTTAGGAATAAGTTGTCTTTCTTTTCCTTGATCTCGTTCGGGCCATATTGTGCCAGGCGCTTAGCCGCTTCGGCCTGGCTCAATCCTTTCGGAGACGATCCCAACCTTTTCTCCACTTCCGGCATGGGAAGAGATTTCAGATCGTCCTTGGGGTCGGGCTTGGGCTTCGCCTCGGGCTTGGGCTTCGATCCCGGCTTCGTTTCGGCAGCTTTGGGTTGGTCCGCAGTGGCCTGCATGATGAGTATTCCTTCTGGCTTTGTTATGCCGCGGTTTTTGCTGAATTCTCTTGGGTTAGCGACGTACTGATCGCAGCCCGGACGATGGCCAGAAACTGATCGGCGTGCAGACTGGCTCCGCCAATGAGGGCGCCGTCCACGCCGTCGCGGCAAAACAGCGCCGCCGCGTTGTCGGGCTTGACACTGCCGCCGTACTCTATCGCAAGCTCCTGAGCCGATTTCTCCCCAAATATCTGTCCGAAGCGGCGCCGAATGACGGCGTGCGCGTCCTGCGCCTGCTGTGGAGTGGCATGGTGCTCGAGATTGCCGATGGCCCAGACCGGTTCGTACGCGAGGCTTAACCGGGTCAAGGTATCCGCCGAAACGCCGGCTAATCCGAGAGTGAGTTGCTGGTCGAGGAGTGCTTCTGTCTGATTGTTCTTACGCTGTTCGAGGGTCTCGCCGACGCACAGAATCACGTCGAGGCCGTCGGCCAGGGCAACCCTCACTTTCTGGTTGATGAAGGCATCGGATTCGCCCAGCTTGTGCCGGCGCTCGCTGTGTCCGAGGATTACGTATTTGCAGCCGAGGTCAAGGAGCATCGTCGGACTGACCTCGCCGGTGAACGCGCCTTCTTTTTCGGGATAGACGTTCTGCGCTCCAAGCGCGACGCCGCTGCCTTTGAGAATTTCCCCGACAAGGGCCAGATAGGGAAAGGGCGGACAGAGAGTGACGGAAACTCGCTCCTCGGCGCCCATGCCATCCACCACTGCCTTAGCCAACTGCCTGGCCTCGGCGGCGTTGGTATACATCTTCCAATTACCGACGACGAACTTCTGACGTAAGGCCGGGCTCATGAGATACTCCCCGCATGTTCCACCGACGCAACACCGCGCAGCGCGTTCTCTGGTTGATTGCTCTCCATCGCGGCGTTATATTCGCCACGGCGCGCAGCCCGGTTGCATTTGGCTCGGTGATCGAGAACTCGCTGTGCCGCAACCACGTTCGCCTGCTTGCCGTGCCAAATCTCCAACGCCGGTTGCTGAATCGCGCGGGCGAACGAGAACGCCAACGCCCAAGGCAGCCGTGACTTGAATCTGACATTCATGGCATTCAACCGTGCCGAGGCCAGTTCAGGGGATTGTCCGCCCGACAAAAACATAATCCCGGGAACAGCAGCGGGGACGGCTCGTAACAGACAACTCACCGTAGCTTCGGCGATCTCGTCGACTGCTTCTTGCGTGGAGCAGGCCAATCCTGGAAGCACCATGTTGGGTTTCAGGATCAAGCCTTCCAACTTCACGCGTTGGGAGTAAAGCTCGTTGAAAACTGTGCGCAGGACTTCTTCGGTTAACTCGCAGCAGCGCTCCAGAGTGTGATCGCCGGCCATGAGCACCTCCGGTTCGACGACGGGAACCAGTCCGGCTTCCTGGCACAACGCTGCATAGCGAGCCAACGCATTGGCATTGGCCTCGATGCAACCCCAGCTTGGAATGTCGTTTCCCACGGCTATCACCGCGCGCCATTTGGCAAAACGCGCGCCCATTTGAAAATATTCGCCGAGGCGTTCGCGCAATCCATCGAGTCCTTCGGTGATTTTCTCTCCGGGATGGCCGGCCATCTCCTTCGCCCCAATGTCGACTTTAATGCCAGGAATAATTCCCGCATCGGTGAGTGCTTTCACGAAAGAAGTGCCATCTTCCGTCTTCTGCCGGATCGTCTCGTCGTAGAGAATCGCGCCGCTGATCGATTCACCGAGACCGGGCGTGGTCACGATCATGTCCCGATAGGCGCGCCGGGTCTCCTCGTTCTGAGGAATTCCCCACTGGGCAAATCGTTTGTTGCAGGTTGGATTGCTCTCATCCATCGCGAGCAGCCCTTTGTGGTCGGCGACCATTCTCCGCGCGGTATCGATCAGCGCTTCTGGATTCATTGGCTGTTGCTCCATTTCCAGTTTCGGATTCCCGGCTTGCCTTGATCGTGCAGGCTGGGTTGGCAATTGTGCGCGATCAGGCGGTTACGGCCGCAGACCGCTCGGCTTCTCGCAACCACTTCCGCGCCTCCGCTGCGTTGGCTTGATCGAAATATCGGATCGTCGCTCTCGTAAATGGCTTGTAGAACGTCGCCACGCCGTGCTCCCACTTCTTATCCCCGACCATCGCGATCCGTTCGATATCGGCAAAAAGTTTAGTGTCGAGCTTGATTTCGTCCCACAGCGCGCCGGCTTCCCAGCCATGAAAATCGGTCATTTCGAACAGCAGGCGCAATTTTCCGTGTTGCCGGATGAGTCGCTCCAACTCGGGTACACAGCGCTCGTAATCCGCCTTGACCAACTTGCCGGTGACATGCACGGCGACTAACTTCCCGCCGTTTTCTTGCTTGATTTGAACGGGCATCTTGAACTCCTTAGGATTCGATTCAGCTTCCTTTTTGCGTTTTGCTCTGGCTCCACTTCCAGTTCCGGATTTCCGGCATATCCTGGCCGTGCTGGTCGATGTAGTGCTTATGCTCAATGAGCTTGTCGCGCATCTGCTGCTTCAGGTAGGCGCCTTTGGAACCCATGCCCGGCAGGCGATCCACCACATCCTGCACCAGATGAAAGCGGTCCAGATCGTTCTGCACTCTCATGTCAAAGGCAGTCGTGATGGTGCCCTCTTCTTTGTAGCCTCGAACGTGCAGGTTGTGGTTGGTCCGGCGGTAGGTGAGCCGGTGGACCAGCGACGCGTATCCATGGAAACCAAATATGATGTGTTTGTCTTTCGTGAACAGCGAGTCGTAATCCTGCTCGCTTAGTCCGTGCGAGTGCTCGCTCGCAGACTGCAGCTTCATCAGATCCACAACATTGACCACCCGGATTTTCAGTTCGGGCAGATGCTGGCGCAGGATGGAAACGGCGGCCAGAATCTCCAGCGTCGGTGTGTCTCCGCAACAGGCCATCACTACGTCCGGTTCGGGGGCTCCCTGGTCGTTGCTGGCCCATTGCCAGATGCCAATTCCCTCTGTGCAATGCACCACCGCCTCGTCCATGGTCAGCCATTGCGGGAGGGCGTGTTTGCCCGCCACCACGACGTTGACGTAATTCCGGCTGCGCAGGCAGTGATCGAAAACCGACAACAGGCAGTTGGCGTCGGCCGGAAGGTAAACCCGCACGATGTCCGCTTTCTTGTTGATGACATGGTCGAGAAAACCAGGATCCTGATGCGTGAATCCGTTGTGGTCCTGCTGCCAGACGTGAGAGGCGAGCAGATAGTTTAACGACGAGATCTTCCGGCGCCAAGGCAGTTCCAGGCAGACCTTCAGCCACTTGGCATGCTGGCTGAACATCGAGTCGATGATGCGAATGAAAGCTTCATAACTGTTGAACAGACCGTGCCGTCCGGTGAGAAGATATCCTTCCAGCCAGCCCTCGCACTGGTTCTCGCTGAGCATCGANNAAGACACGGAAATTACGCTGATCCTGATTCATCTTGGCGACATCGCGCAGGAACAAACCCAACACCTGCGTATCCTGGGCGCTGACCGCACCGGGTGAAGGCACGTTCACCGCATGAACATGGAAATCCGGCATGCGGAGATCGTGCAGCAAAATGCCGCCGTTGGCGTGTGGATTGGCACCCATCCGACGGTCGCCCTTCGGAGCCAATTCGGCCAATTCCGGTTTGAGTCGTCCATTCTGATCGAATAGCTCTTCGGCCTTGTAGCTCTTCATCCAGTTCTCAAGCAGCTTGACGTGATCGGGATGCTCGGGATCGACGAGAAGCGGCACCTGGTGCGACCGAAACGTGCCCTCGATCTGCAGGCCGTCCACGAATTTCGGTCCCGTCCAACCCTTCGGCGACTTGAGCACAATCATGGGCCAGCGCGGCCGGGTCGTGTCGTTATTGTTCCGTGCGTTCGTTTGGAATCGACGAATATCTTCGATGGCCGCTTCTAAAGCGGCCGCCATGAGTTCATGCATTTTTTCCGGTTCATCGCCTTCCACAAAGTAGGGCGTCCAGCCGCAGCCTCGCAGAAATTGTTCCAACTCTTCGTGCTCGATGCGGGCCAGAACGGTTGGATTGCTGATCTTGTAGCC
>PLUW01000052.1:472-26439 GCA_003162935.1 Acidobacteriaceae bacterium | reverse complement strand
AGCAAGCCACCCCCGTTCAAGGCGATCCAAACGCAGATATGCGTCCCCCGCATCGCTACGGTAGCGATCTTTCTGCGTGGCGTTTTCTTCGGGCTTCCAGGCGCAGCATGGCCATGTAGAGAACGATTCCGATATTGATCACGATGACCAGCAGGCGAAAATAACTGGGACGGCGGAGGAGATCGAGGGCTTCGAATGGGACATAGATGGTGCCGGAGGCGATAGCGAGCCATTCGGCCCAGGGGCGGATGTACCACAATCCGTAGGCTTCGATGAAGCGCAGGGTGACGTAGATGGCGGCGACCAGCGCGATCACCCAGAGGTGGAGGTTGCTGACCCGGTAGACGACGTCGATGAAAACTCCCACGTAGTGCTGGAGCGGGTTGACGTGGAAAAATTCGAGCAGGCTTTCGGCTACTCCCCAGATGTCGCGGTGGCGCATGTGGAAGACGCCTAGACCGGCTAAAACGATCACGACGCCTTTCGCAAACTCCCAAGTGGCGACGGTGCGCACCCCTTTGATGTGGGCGGGATCGCCGAGTTTCGGATGCGGGATTTGGACATGCTTCATGAATAAGACAAGACGGCGAGTTTTGGGTGCGGACTCATTCTAAAGCGTGGCGCTAGTCTGACCTCAGCGGTTTAAGGCCCCACATACAACGGTGCGATTACCGCAGCGGTAATCCGCTGCGCCACCCAAAACACACCCGCACCTTTCCTCAGGTTTGCTGGCGAACGCTGGCTCGAAGCTCTTCGACGATCTCCAGAGCAGCTTTGTGGGCGGCTTCGCCCTGCGTAACCTCGAAGGAAATGGCGCCGACGCGCGCGTGGCCTCCTCCGCCGTAACGCTCGCAGATCTTGGCCAGGTTGACCGTGGGCGGGCGCTTCGACCAGGGGTTCGAGCCCACCGAGACTTTTACCCGGAACGAACTCTTGCTTAGACCTATGCTGTAGATCGAATCGGGATGCAAATAGTACGGGATGAACTTGTTGTAGCCTTCGAGTTCGAGATCGGTGATGTCGAAAAAGATGGTGCCGTCCTTCTCGGTCGAGCGCTCCCGCAGAATGTCGATGGAACGGCGATGGCGGTCGAGCAGCGGCGGCAGAATCGCGGCTACGAACGGCTCTTCCAGAATCTTGGCTAGCGGATGGTAGGCGAGCAGCGGAATCATGGTCTTGACGAAGTTACGGTCGGTGGAGGCTTCGATGGCCATGGTCAGCTTCATGGCAGGAGCCTGCATTTCGACAGCGGACTTGGCGTCGTCGTACATGGCGCCGTCGACGATGTCGGCCCAGCGGACCAGTTCGGCGACGGGGCTGGGGTCGAAGCCAAAGCGCTCTTTCGCGATCATGGCGATGAAGCTGGTGCATGACTTGAAGGCCGGATCGTAAAACTTCTGGTTGCTCTGATCCTGCTCGAAGTGGGCGGCGTCGGCGGGCGAAAGAAACGCGCTTTCGTGGTGATCGAACCACCAGGTGATTTTGGGCGAGCTGGAATATTTGAAATCGACGATGGCGTTCTCGTCGCCATCAAACTGCTTCTCGTCGAAAAGCGCGCCGGCGCGATGCAGAAGGCCGGAGTAGACGAAGTCCACATCGCTGCGGATTCGTTCGCGGTAAAAACGGCAGAACAGGGCGGCGGCACACGCTCCGTCAAAACATTTGTCGTGATAAAAGACCCGCACTCGCAAATTTGGCTTCCCTTACCCCCGGTTCTCCGGGCGTGGAGTGGAAAACAGATAGAGTTGCTGGTTTGGAGATTTATGTCAAGGGCAAGATCGTCGACCACCGGGGCCATGAAGGTACACGAGGGGAAATTCTTGGGGAATTCGCGCCGGTCTATCACTTTCTGTGGCGCCGCAGCTTGAAGTCGAAACTGACCACTCCGTTCCAGTCGCGCAAGGCTACGATGGAGATGTCGCGGGTGATATTGTATTCGGCCTGGATGATTTGCTGGTTCGAAACTTCAGTGTTGGTGCTGTAAGTCAGGGTGACGTTGTTCGCCACCTGCTGTTCGACGGTGACCTGCGGTCCGCGCACCACGGCGGTGTCGCTGGCCAGGCCTTGGGGGTCGATTTTGACGCGGCTTTTCCCGAATAAGCTTTGCAGACGGCTGTTGACGGTGTTGTTGAGGGCCTGGTTGATGAGCAGATTGGAGGCTTCTCCGCCAAAGCCAAAACCTCCGCCGGTCGTGGCGGCGGCCGATTCTTCCTGGGTGCGGCCGAGGGCTAACAGGGCGATGACGTCGGCTTCTGGCAGTTGCGGCTCAGACTGCCAGGTGACTTTCATGCCGTTGGTGACGCTGGCGTCACCGCGGAATTGGACGGTGATGTCGTAATCGCGCACGCGCGTGGTTGCCTGCAGATCGATGATGGGCTGGGTCCGGGCGGGATTGGCGAAAGTCACATCGCCGCGTTCCAACTTGTACTTGTTTCCATTGAACGTGACGTCTCCTTCCAGAACTTCCACCCTTCCCAGAATTGCGGGACGGTCGGCGGTGCCTCGCACCTTGAGATCGGCGTTGCCGGAGAGCCGGGCGACGGCGGTTTGCATCTGCAGTTCGGGAGTGGTGCTGACGTGAAGATCAAGCTTCAGGCGGCTCGCCAAAGTATCGCTTTGGGTGAGCGCAATACTTTGCGTGCTCTTCTCGATGTAGGCGCCAAAGTCGAAGCCGGGAGTCACGGCGAGTTTGGTGACAGTCACGTCGCCCGTCAGCAAAGCAGAATTTGAGGTACCCGTCAGCCGAACATCCGCATTGGCTGTGGAACTCACTCCGGGCGGATACCGCAGGCGAACATCTTGCGCGGTCGCGCCGAGATCGAGAAGGAACACGCCGTTCTGGTAGGTCGAAGAGCCGGTCAGCGCGAGGGTTCCGCCACCGGTGGTGCCGTTGAGTTTCTGGATCTGTATGTGGTTGCGATCGAACAGCAACACGCCATTCAGGTCGCTGAGGCCACTGGGAAAGTCAACGTGGCTGACGAAGGTGTTCTTCACATCCAATCGCCCTTGCAGCACGGGTTGATCGATTGAGCCGGTGGCGTTGAGGTTGATGCCTACCGCGCCGCGCGCCAGAATTTTTGGGTACAAGGATTGCAGCAGCGCCATGTTGACCGAGCCGTCCAGACCAAGATCGAGTTTCTTTTCGCCGGCCAACTGCACGCTGCCGTGGGCGGTGAAATCAGTCCCGCTGCCTGCAAGATGGAGATTATCGGCCGACAAGGTCCGGTCCGCCACTTCGAAACGCATGGGACCAACGTTCTGCACTTGCACGTGCGCGACCTCAACGCTCAAAGACTGGAGTTCGGCGACTGCCTTGAGATCGCGTGGAGACCGCAGTGGACCGGTGACGTGGAGCGTGCCCTCCGCAGGCGAGTGCCCGGTGATCGTTCCCGGCAAGTAAATGCGGAGCAGAGGATTGGCATCGAGGTGATGGAACGCCAGCTTCAGATCGGCGGGAAAATCATGGTCCAAGGCAACCGTGCCGGTAATCGTCAGGTCGGCTTTTTCGAATTCCGAATGTGCGTTGATTTCCAGTTGCCTTCCCTGGGTAACGGCGTCGAGGTAGAAATCGCCGATGCGTTCCTGATCGAGGGCGAGACCCTTGAGATGAACGTGAGCTTCGAGCGAAGGCTGCGCGGCAGTTCCACTGACTTGCAGCTTGAAATCGGCCATACCGTCGGCGGAGAAACGCCTGGTCTGAAGGCGCGGAAAGCGCGCAAGGGCAAGGTTGCGCCCGGCAAGGTTCAGCCGAATGTCGTTCTTCGACCAGTCGGAGTTGGGACGGGCCGATTGCAAGGCAAGCAGGTTTGACAGGCTGATGGCGGCGCTCCCGGAAACTGGCGCGTTGTAAATGCTGGTTTCGATGTTGTTGAACTGAAGTTCACCGGCGGAGAGACGAAGATCGGTCTTTAACAACGGAATGGCTACGCCGTAGGCGGTGCCCTTGCGAAGTTCGAGGTGTCCGTCGCCGTGGGGATCGCCGCGCGTTCCGGAAAGGTTGAGGGTCAGGTTCAGCGCGCCCGCGAAGGGCTGGGTAACTCCGGCGAGTTGGGCGAGCTCAGACGCGTCGGCGTTGCGAAAATCCACATGTAAGGTAAACGAATCGTTCGCTTGAAACGCAGTGTCGGTCAGCGCGGCACTGGCGTCGAAATGCGCCGTGGTGTGATTCCGAATGATGGAGCCATTGCGGGCGGCGAAATGACTGCTGGAGTACTGCAGGCTGGTGGAGAGCGCATCCCAGTGAACCACCCGAGACGAGGCTCGGGCTGTGGCGGGCAGCGTCGTGTCGAAATCGTAGACTTCAAGATTTCCGTTGACGGAAAGCGCGGAAAGTTTGCCACTGGCGTTGCCGTTGAAGCTTGCCCAACCGTGGACTGCGAAGGGCAATTGCTGCGACCTGTAAGCGGCTTCCAGCAGAGGCGACCATTCCTTCAGGTTGTGGGTGGTGAATGCGAAGCGCAGAGAGGAAGCTGCGGCCAGATTGCCTGTCGCGGTTATTTCCGAGCCCGGCGTGGAGAGATGAAATTGGGTTAGCTCCAACTCGTCTCGCGATCCGCGATAGACACCATCGATTTGGCCCGTAACCGGGGTCTCGCCGGCCGCCAGCTTTTGCGAGGGCACTATGCCCAGCTTCAGTCGCACGTCCGCATCGCGGATCGATCCCACCCAGACCGTCTCGACGTTTCCGCTGGCACTGCCGGCGAGCGCCAAGCGATCCAGCGGCAGTTTTACTGAACTCAGCATTTCCGTCGCCGGAAGCAGCGGAAATCCTGCCAACTGCAACCGCACCGAACCGCGCTGCAAACTTTCGGCAGCGACTCGTCCGCCGGCCGCGCGCTGGCGGCGCACGGGCGAGGGCTCGGCCGAATCTTTCCAGTTCGTCACATCGGCGTCACCCCGCACGTCGCCACCGAACAGATTCGCCTTAATCGAAGACACCCGTAAGCGATCGGGCGTGACCGAAAAGCTCGCACTGATGCGGCCATTCCGCAGCAACACTCTGCCGTTCGACCACTCGATCTCTTTACCTTGGACGTTTCCTTCGGTGGAAAATGTCTGGATGCTCCAGGAACCTTTTCCTGCGAATTGGGCGGTGCCGGTGCGAACCTGCGGCTGCCTTAGCAAGGACGCGAGTGCGCCGAGATCCGCGAGGCCGTGATACTCGCCGCTTACGCGCGGGTTGTGAAAGTCCTGCAACTGGCCGGCAAAATGCAGCTCGGATTTTCCAGAGGTCACCGTCAAACTGTTGATATCGGCTCGTCCACGGGCCAGAACCAGCGCGGCATCGGCTCGCCACGCGAACGAGGGGCTATCCTGTATGCGCGCGTCCACGTTCCCGGCGGCGAGATGAGCTTCGTATTGCCGCCGCAGCAAGGAGTAGTTCAAGAGCAGCGCGAGATCGCGGGCGGCGAACTCGAACGGCACTTTCCGGTCTTGCCACAGCAGTTCGCCCTGCTGCACCTCGATGTGTGACACGGAAAGTGAGATAAGTTGCTCAACCGGCCCCTCAACCGGTCCATAGTTCGCGGCGAGGGCGGCCTGCGGCACGGGTGCATTGGTGGTGCCGTCGGGGTAGTCAATGAGGTGGAGCACGGGATGATCGAGCGCAAGAGAATGCAATCCGACGGTTGTGCTGAAGATGGCAATGATCTTCATTTCCGCCTGCACGCGGTCGACGTGCAGGAATGGGGCCTCGTCCGCGGCTTCGCGGCCGTGGATGGTCAGGTTGCGCGCGTCAACGCGCAGGCGGAACGGGATGGTGTGTAGTTCGCCGAGTTCGACGCGTCCGCCCGTGAGTTTCTCGGCCGACGCAATCACCCGGCGGCGCACAGCTTGCTGGAAGGAATCTGTGGTGATGTACCAGCTCAGCGCGGCGAAAACGGTAACGGTGAAAAGGCAGAACGCCAGAAAGAGATTCCGCAGAATACGCCGGCGCACAGGAGGAATAGCATCAGGCGATTGCTCGGGCCGTTGCTCTGACGGCTGCTCGGGCGCTTTGTCGGCCGTTTCTTCTGTCAACGGTTCTGCTCTCCAGCGCTGGAATCGGGAGTGCGAATCTGACTCCCCGAGCGCAGGCTCGCCAGCCACCCAGAGAGCAACTCGTTCATTTTCTTTTCGGCCAGCAGGTCTTTGATTCGGGCGGAGACTTCAGTCAACGGTTTCGCGGGTCCGCCGGCTTTGTTCATTTCCGGCACCAGTTCATCGTGATAGTAGGTCTCCACCGCCTGCTGATCGATCTGGATCGAGGGCCGGAGACGGTCTTCGACGAGCTTCATAAGCTGGATCTCGTTGCTCATGCGCTTCTCCAGAGCCAATTCGGTCAAGCCAAACCGTTGCAGAACGGCGTGCCAACCTGCGTCGGTCGCACCAGCGGGATAGAGCTTGCGAACCGCGGCGACCTGGGACGCAACCTGATCGGCGGGAGCGGGCTGCGACGGTCGAACCTGCTCGCGCAGTAATTCCCGGTCGATAAGGCGATCCAGCGCAGTCTTGCGCTCGTCGGCCGTAAACACGTCGGGATTGCGGCCGATGGAAAAGGCCTCGAAAGCGATCTCCTGCTCCAAGTCGCTTTGTAGAACCACATGACCGTTGACGTTGGCGACGACGCGATCGACGATTTGACCGCCGAAGGCGCAGGCACTCAGGGCCACGCACAGCAGCGTCCCTAACGCGCAATCTCTCCCGATTTTGATGCGGCGGAGTTTCATTAGAATGACTGCCCTACACTAAACGCAAAGTTAAAATGCGGAGCGCGTTGGTATCCGAACTGCCCGACCTGCTGCACCACAGGGGGCTGCCCCGGCTGCCCCGGCGTGGTGTTGGTCGTAATGTTGGTATAGCTGGGAAAGTAGGGCGGATTCAGATTGTATCCGAAATCGAACCGCAACGGGCCGATGGGCGTCTGATAGCGCACGCCAATGCCGACCGCGTGGGAAGCGTAGTTGTAACTGCACTGCGAGAGTTGCCCGAACGGCGGCGCCTGAAAACAAATTTGCCGGTTGGGCTGGTGAAACCGCCCCATGCTGGGGAGCATTTCCTGCGGACGAGCAAACACGTTGCCCATATCCTCAAAAAGAGTGAAGCCGATGTTGTCGTTCAAGTACGGCACACGGACATTGGGAAAACGCATCTCCAGGTTATTGAGGAACAAAGCGCTGCCTCCGACGGGATACCCCGTGAAGGGATCGCGGGGCCCTGCCTGATTTAACCCGAATCCGCGATTGGAGTTGCCCCCTCCGTTATAAAAGCGCTCGGGGAGAGGAATCAGAGTTTCGGCGGCTGTCGGCGTTTGCGCCGGATCCAACAGAACCGTGCTGCCAAGGGGGTTTTCCACGCCAACGGTGGTGGAACGGGCAAAGACGAAGCCTTGTCCCGTGCTGTGATTCCGAAAGAAAGTGCGATAGGTGGAGTTCTTGACCAGCAACCGGCTGAAGTCGGCTTCCGAGCCAAACCAACTGGCGGCAACGCCGCCTTCCACAGTGGTATAGCTGCCACGCGTGCTTTCCAAATCGTTATCGCGCCGGTTGCGAGTGTAGATAAAATTCGGAGTTCCTACCCGGGTTGGCTGCGAGAGAAGGGGGATGAGGTTCTCGGTAACTTCAATGTCGCTGGCCTCCACGCGGCGGTAACTAAAGCGGTAGGCGAAAGTGGTCAGCTCACGGTCTTCCCTTTTGTAGAGCACCTGCAAAAGCTGAAACGTGCCTTCCAGACGTTTCGAGGTGAAGGTGGAAACGTCGACCGTATTGTCGTACAGCGCCGTGGCGGTAAAGCGAAGGTGGTCGAGGTTCAGTACCTTCGGGATGTCGTAACTGATCAGCGCTTTCTGCTGCAAACGGCCGAGGTTGCCTTTCATGGTCAGGGTCTGATGGCGGCCATCCACGTTGATGCGGCTGACGCCCAGGGAAACCATGGGGCTCACGCCGGTTGCGCCCAGCGGTTGGCTGGCCCCGACGGCGGGTTGCCCGGTCTGGAACTCGAATCCGACGCCATAATCGAAAGTGTAGCGGTCGGCCTCGCGCGTGGTGACCAGCACGTTCTTACGCGATTCGGTGCCGTCGGGATTTTGGATGGCGGTATCCACTTGCTTGAAGAGGCCTAAATCGTACAGGCGGCGCTGGCTCTCGAGCAGATCCTGCTGGCTGAGGGGCGCGGCGGGTTGGACGCGCAATTCGCGGCGGGCGACACCGCGACGGGTATGATGCAGGCCGTCGAGGAAGAGCTGATCGACAAAAAACTGTTCGCCCTCATGAATCGTGAACGTCACACCGACGCGGGGCTGGGTGTCGTCTGACGGAATTGGGGCGTAAGCGACCTCGACGGTGGCATTGGGGAAGCCGTTATCGAAATACTTTTCGAGGATCGTGTCGCGATCGTCCGCCAGACTCGATTCGTCAAAGCCCTGTCGTTCCTCGGTCTGAATCTCCGGGAGTTGTTCCTGCGGAAGCGTATAACTGCCTTCGATCCGTACCCAGGCGACGCGGGTCTGCGGGCCCTCCTGGACCGCGACATCAATGGCCAACAAAGACGGATCGCCCCTGTAAGTTTCCACCAGCTTGCTGGTGACCTTAACCTGCCGGAAGCCACTCGCGCGATAAAGACGCTCGATGCCATTCACATCCTCTTCGAGGTAGGCTTCGCTGTAACGCCCGTGACTGAACAGACGCCCGGCGGCCTGGTCCTGCATTCGGGAACGGATCTGCTCGTCGGAAAAGAAGCGATTGCCGGAAACACGAATGGCCGCGAGCTTGTGCCGGTCTCCCGGATTGACCGTGTAAACAATCTGCATCCTGCCGTCCGCCGTATTGCGTCGGCTCACGCTGACGGCGGCGTCGAAGTATCCGAGCGTCTGAAGATGGTTCTGAATGTTGCGTCGGCCCTCATTCAGTAGATCGTCGTCAACCGCGCCTTCTTCGTAGATGGGCACCAGTTTTCGCAGCACATGCTGGCTGAGTTTGTAGCCATCGGCGGCGATCTCGACGACCGGACCGCGCTCGGCTTTGAAAACATAGTCGACGGCATTGTGCTCGGGACGATACGTGCGGCTGGCCACTTCGACCTGGGCGAGCAGACGATCCTGTTTCTGATAGCGGCTGCGAATGCGCTGCAGAGCGCGGGTAATACGATTCGACCGAACCGGAACACCGGGATGCAACCGGGCGATTTCCTCGATTTGTTCCCTGGAATAGCCGGCGTCGCCTTCCACCGAGATTCCCCCAACCAGCGCGCGCGGCCCGGGGACGACGTGAAACGTCATGTTCATCTGGTGTTGCGGATCGTCGCGCTGCTCCGAGGGCGTCACCTTCGACTGGTGGAATCCATTCTCCTCCATGACTCGTTTGATGCCGGCGAGTGCGCGGTTGACTTTCTCGTGGGTGTAGAGCTCTCCCAGTTGCAGGCGGGTCGCGCTGGCCAGTTGGTTCACGGAGGGATTGTTGGAAACGCCTTCGATGGTAACCATGCCCACAAAAAAATTAGCCACCGTCAGAAAGCGCAGCCGGACGCCGGTCGTTTCCGTGCGATCCGCTTCGGCCTGAATATCGGCGAAGCGTCCGGTGGCGAAAAGAGCCTGCATGGCGTCGTGGAGCGACTCGCGCGTGAGCGGTTCGCCGATCTTGAGCGGAGTGGCTGCCAGCAGCGAGGCCGCTTCGTCCGCGGGAACGCCCGGCAGTTCAAGCTGGTCGATCGTTAGTCCGAGGTAGGGCGCAATGGTCCCGAAGCTGGGTGCGGAAATGGCATACGGCGCGGGCATTTCGGCGGCTGGAGGCACGGCTGGCGGCGAACCCTGCGCCCAACTTGTATTGTGCTCGAACGCCAGAATCGCAACGACCAGCACGAATCGGACGCCGCCCACGATGCTCTCCCGAAATCGAAGCTGGTTTAGCATGCAACCCTTTGGGTTCGATGAAGCGCGAAACGGCACAAGTTGCTCGCCAGAATCAAGTTTAACGACCGGACCTATAATACTGGTTGGACAGCCTTTGAAAGGTAATCGCGAAGGTTAGCGCCGCGAAAAATCAGATGGACGACCGTTATTCGAGACAGGTGTTGTTCAAGGGAGTTGGACCCGAAGGGCAGCAGCGGCTGGCGCAGGCGCGCGTGGTCATCGTGGGATGCGGGGCGACCGGTTCTGCCCTGGCCTCGCTGCTGGCGCGGTCGGGCGTGGGCACGCTGCGGATTCTCGACCGCGACTACGTCGAGCCGAGCAACTTGCAGCGGCAAGCGTTATTCAGCGAGGAAGATGCGCGCGAGTCGGTGCCCAAAGCGATCGCGGCAGCGCGGCAGATTGCGCGCTTCAACTCGCAGATTGTCGTCGAGCCCCATGTCGCCGATCTGGTTCCGGCTAACGTCGATGCCCTGCTCGGCGGCTGCGACCTCATTCTTGACGGTACGGACAATTTTGAAACGCGCTATCTGGTCAATGACTATGCCGTGAAAAACTCGGTGGCTTGGATTTATGCCGCCGCGGTCGGCAGCTACGCCGTGACCATGAACATTCTGCCCGGCGAAACGGCTTGCCTGGCGTGCATTTTTCCAGAATCGCCGCGCGGAACCGTCGAGACCTGCGAGACATCCGGCATTTTGAATTCCGCCGTGAATCTAGTGGCGTCGATTGCGGCGACCGAAGCCTTGAAGTTTCTCGTGGGCGCGCGGGTAAAAATGCGGGGTACTTTGCTTTCCTGGGATGTCTGGACGAATGAACGGGCGGAGATGTCGGCGATTCATCGGCGGGAGGGATGCCGCGCTTGCTCGGGGGATTTCGTACATCTGGCAGGGGAGGGGCGTCCGCACATCACCTTGTGCGGAAGAAATTCGGTGCAGATTCATGAACGGCAGCGGCCAGTCGACTTTGCGGAGTTGAGCGTCCGTTTGCAGCCTCATGGCAACGTTCGCCACAACGAGTTTGTGTTGAAGTTTTGGCGCGAGCCCTATGAAATGACGCTGTTTCCCGACGGACGGGCGATCATCAAGGGCACGACCGACACGGCGGTTGCGCGCAGTTTGTATGCCCGATATGTGGGAACGTAACTCCCTCGACGATCGCCGATATCCCTGTCACTCAATGACGCGATAGACCCCAATCTGCTATCTTCGTGCGGTACCTTTCACCCAACAAAAAAAATAGCGCCTGCTTCTACGGTTTGAAGCGGCCGAGGATGATTCCGTAATGGTTGATGCGGTTGGCTCCGATCCCTCACGCCTTCGGTCCGTTTCTGGAACCGCCGCTCCGGATTCCCTGGGATTCTTCCATCCATCCCGACGTCCCTACCGCTTTACCATCCTAACGTTCATCAGCCTGATTGTGATGGGAAGCTATTTTGCCTACGACAGCATTGGAGCCCTCGCGCCCACGCTCATTGCGGCTCTGCATCTGGACCGCAGCGACATCGGCAATCTCTATACGGCCTACTCCATTGCCGCCGTCGCCATCGTTTTCTTCGGGGGCATGCTTTACGACAAGCTCGGCCCGCGCCGTTCGAGCCTCCTGTTCTGCCTGCTGGTCCTGGTGGGCGCCACCATCGTCGCGCTCGCTCAATCGCGGTGGCAACTCTTCGCGGGGCGGTTGATTTTCGGTGCCGGATCGGAAGCGCTGGTCGTGGTGCAGAGTGCGATCGTCAGCCGCTGGTTCAAGGGCCGTGAACTGGCGCTTGCCTTCGGCATCACTCTCACCATCAGCCGTGTCGGAACTCTTTTCAGCTTTAACACGGAAGAACTTATCGCCCGTTATTACGGAAGCTACCGGGTCGCACTTTGGGCGGCGGCAGGCTTCTGCCTGTTCTCAGTGCTCTGCAATCTGGTCTACAACGCCATGGACCTTCACGGCGAGAAGGTGCTCGCGCTTCCGAAGCCGGAGGGTGGCGACAAAATTGTGTTCTCCGACATCCGGAAGTTCAACTCTTCTTACTGGTACGTTGTCTTGCTCTGCGTCACCTTCTATAGCGCCATCTTCCCCTTCACGGCCCTGGCCACCGACATGTTCCACGACAAGTGGGGCATCCCGCTGGTGAGCGAGTCCACGGGCGGCTTCCTGGCCCAGATATTTGAGAACTTCCTGCACATGTTCTCAACGGCGCCGGGAGTCACCAGCATCGTCATCTTCGCGTCCATGGTCTTCGCGCCCTTCGCCGGTAACCTGGTGGACCGCATCGGCAAGCGCGCCA
This sequence comes from Acidobacteriaceae bacterium, assembly GCA_003162935.1. Lineage (GTDB taxonomy): Bacteria > Acidobacteriota > Terriglobia > Terriglobales > Acidobacteriaceae > Acidiflorens. The sequence goes on along the minus strand of PLUW01000052.1, from coordinate 14,281 downwards.
CCTTGATGGTCGTGGGTTCTCTCATGCTGATTCCCGCCCATCTCGTCATGGGCCTCACCCATTGGAACCCGATCCCCAGCATGATCCTGCTGGGTGCGGCATTCGTCCTGGTTCCCGCAGCCATGTGGCCGTCGGTTCCGCTTGTGGTCGAGGAAAAGCGTGTCGGCACTGCCTTCGGCCTGATGACAGCCATCCAGAACATAGGCCTTGGACTATTCCCGCTCCTCAATGGCAAGCTCCGCGACGCGACCGGAACCTACACTGCAACGGAGATCATGTTCGCGTGCCTCGGCGTGGCAGGACTCATCTTCGCCCTCCTTCTGCTCAAGTCGGATCGGCGTCATGGCGGCAAGCTGGAGCAGGGAAAGAACAAACAGTCAGCCTGAATAACCCCGCAGGGCTACCGCCCGGAGATGTGGATTTTCCCCATCATCGGCTTTTTAGGCATGCTTTTCGCCTTCCTCCTCCACAAACGCGAAACCGGACCCCATGGGCACGGGCTGGAGACAATTACGGCAAAGGCGTAGGGCTGGCAGCGGTCGGAGCAGAAGTGGCATCTGACTTTTTGTGCAGATGTGCAGCAAGGGTTACGAAAGTGCCCTCGGCCCTGAGTTCGACGGGGGGGCTGGGTCGGAAGGATCGCTTTGGCTACAGTTTTTGGTATTCTGGCAACTTGAAGAACGGTCGAGAACGTGTCGACAAATAAGTACAACGGAAAGAGTTCAAAGCCGCATCTGAACGAGTAGCGGCCGGAAAAGGCGACTTGACCGACCCGAAGCAAGCTATCACGGAAGCAGAAGCGATCGAGCAGGCCAAGCAGGGCCACGAAGCAGCATTCGAGGTTCTGTATCACCTGCACAAACGCCGCGTGTATTCGCTATGTTTGCGCATGGTTGCCAATCCCGCCCAGGCCGAAGATCTGGCCCAGGAAGCATTTCTTCAGCTGTTTCGGAAGATTGGAACCTTTCGCGGCGAATCGGCTTTCTCGACCTGGCTGCACCGCATGACGGTCAACGTCGTCCTGATGCAACTGCGCAAGAAGGGTTTGCCGGTGGTGTCGCTCGAAGAGACGTTGGAAGCGGACGACGAGGCACCCCGGAAGGAATTCGGGACCAAGGATCTCAGACTGACGGGATCGGTCGACCGGCTGCAGTTGCAGCGGGCGATCGACAAGTTGCCGCCAGGCTATCGAACGGTTTTTGTGTTGCACGATGTGGAAGGGTTTGAGCACAACGAGATTGCCCAAATGGTGGGCTGCTCGATTGGCAACAGCAAGTCGCAGCTCCACAAGGCACGATTGAAGCTGCGGGATTTCTTGAAGTTCATGAGAGCCGAAAAGGCCAAGACTGGATAGTTAAAACTGGGTAACAGAGCTGCGGTATTGGGGAGAGAGTAGGCTATGACGTGTTCCGATGTGGAGCAAGCTCTGCCGGAGTTGCTCGACGGCGAGGCAAACGGCGCGTTTCCGACTGAAGTTGAAAGTCATTTGCAGTCCTGTGCGGCGTGTTCGGGTCTGGTCTCGGACCTGGAGACGATCGCGGGCGCAGCGCGAACATTGGCGGCAAGCGAAGAACCGCCGCCGCGAGTATGGGCGCGAATCGCATTGGAATTGCGCGCCGAAGGGTTGATTCGGGATCAGCCAGCGGACGCGAAGTTGGCTCCGGGCCGTCCGATTCTTTTGCCGACGGCTGCTCGACGGCGCTGGAGTTCGACCGCGTGGTGGCTGGCGCCGGTTGCGGCTGCGTTGGTAGCGGGCGGCTCGTACGTGGTCAGCCATAAGCCGGCCACGCCGGTGGCACAGAATCAGGCTCCGGTAAATGCGGCTCCATCGTCCGCGCCATCGCCGGCGGGTTCCGCGCCAACGACTCCTTGGCAATGTGGACTCCCAGCTCAGGCGTCAATGCAACCCACGGTGACGGCTCAAACCACGGTAGAACCCGAGCCGAGCGCGGACGATCAGCAGTTTCTAAGCGCGGTTTCCACGCGCGCCCCTTCGATGCGGGCCACGTATGAAAATCAACTCAAAGCTGTCAATGCTGACATCCTGGAAACGCAGGCCTACGTGGATCGGAACCCGAGGGATGCGGAGGCACGGGAGCACTTGATGGAGGCTTATCAACAAAAGGCACTCCTTTACCAGATTGCGTTAGATCGTATTCAATAGAAGAGCGCGCCGGGGTTCGCGGCCGCAGGGGTGGAATTTTCTTATGGTGGAATTTCGGAAGGCCAGTTCTCAGCCAGCCAGCATCAAGAACACGGCGATCGTAACCGCGGTTCTGGCAACCTGTCTGTCTTCGGCTCTATGTTCGGCGGCTTTTGCCGAGGCCGCCAAGGAGTTCCGCTACACCGTCGGCGCTCACGCCAATATTTCCGTGGATACGCAGTACGGGTCGATTTCGGTGAAGCCTGGGACCGACAATGAGGTCGTCGTAACGGCCACGCTCAAGTCGGACAATGTGGAAGTCGACCAGCAGCAGAATGGCAACCGGATTGAAATCGCCTCCCACCTGCTGCGGGGCACGGATCAGCGAAATGGCCAAGTGGATTACGAATTGCTGATTCCGCCCGACGCTACCGTCAATCTTCGTTCTTCGACCGGGCCGATGTCGGCGGAACGATTGCAGGGAGACCTGACGCTGGAAGGCGCGGAAGCGGCGGTGAATGTCCGCGACGTGGAGAACGGTCATGTACACATCCGGACCATGCGCGGGCCGATTACGCTGACCGATGTTCGCAATGGGCACGTGGAAATCGCTTCCATCAGCGGCGATGTGCATTTAAAAGGGGTCACCGGACCGTTGGTACAAGTGACCTCCGGCCGGGGAGGCATTTCCTACGACGGCGACTTTAGCTCTGGCGGCGAGTATCGCTTTACCACCCATACCGGCGATATACGGGTGCTGGTGCCGGCGGATGTTTCCGCCGACTTCAAGGCGCGCTCGGTGCTCGGCCGCGTGCAGCACGACTTTCCTCTCAAACCGAGACACTCCCGCTTTCCCGAGGAAGTAGGGCGTTCCTTCTTTGGCACCACCGGCCAGGCATCCTCCGAGGTCGTGTTGCGTTCTTTCAGTGGTAGAATCCGCCTCAAGCAACGCTAACAACAAGAAAATCGACAGGAGCAGATGGTGCGGAGCCCGGAGCGGAATCTCCGCGGTCTTCTGTGCCGCGGCCATGCGAGTACGCGCGCTATTTCTAGTGGGATTCATGGCCTGTGGCAAGAGCAGCGTGGGCCGGCAACTCGCCCAGCGGCTGGATTGGGATTTTGTGGATCTGGATACGCATATCGAGACGCGCGAGCGGCAAACCATCGCCGAGATCTTTCGGCTCCGCGGCGAACTTGGGTTCCGTGCCGCCGAAGCGAGCGCTCTCCGCGAGTTGACGGAATCGCTGCAGCGCGAACCATTGGCGCGCAATACCGTGGTTGCTCTGGGCGGCGGAACCTTCGCGCAATTGCCGAACCTGGAGTTGCTGCGGCCTTGGCCCACTGTGTTCCTCGATGCGCCAGTGGATGATCTCTGGCAACGCACCCTGGAGGACGCGGCGAAGCGCCCGTTACGAGGAGATCGCACCGAATTTGCCCGGCTCCATCATGAGCGGCTGCCGTTTTATCGCCAGGCGAGGGTGACTATCGTGACCTCGGGCAAGGATCCGGACTCCCTTTGCGCGGAAATCGAGAGTACATTGCACTCTTGGGGCAAGCTCGGCCAGGAAGAGTTCGACCCGGGGAAGATGGTCCAGCGGAAGGCCGAGGCAGAGAAGACCACCCCCAGTGGTTCCTATCCAAGTCCGCGCGATTATTCTGGAACAGGAGAAACGAAGTGAAGTTGTCTTATCGGTGGTTCGCTCTTATTACGCCCCTTCTTTGCTGCGTGGCAATGGCTGCTCCCATGCCCAAAGACAAAGAAAAAGAACCGGAAGGTAAGAAAGTCGACTCCGGCTCTTTCGGCATCTTCCAGAATGGTCATCGGGTGGGGACCGAGACGTTTTCGATTTACGAGACCGGCAACGGCTCCGTCATTAAGTCGGAGTTCAAGACGGAGAATACTCCGCCCGACGTGCAGTCTTCCGAAATGCAACTGGCCGCCAACGGCGACATCCGCCGGTACGAGTGGAAGGAGTTGAGCCCGGAGCGGGGCGAATCGGTGCTGCTTCCCAATGACGACTTTCTGACCCAGAAATGGCGCGCCTCGCCGCAGGAGAAAGAACACGAGCAGCCCTACCTGCTGCCGCTGTCGACCACAATCCTGGACGACTACTTCTTCATCGACCGCGAAATATTGGCGTGGCGGTTCCTCGCCTCTGCCTGCAAACAGGACAAGGGAGTACTGCAGTGTCCCTTGAGGCAGCGCGCGCAGTTTGGAACCATCAACCCTCATCAGCATTCCTCGGCGCCGCTCGCCATGGAGTCGCTCGGCCGGGAAATGTTGAGCCTGAAGAATGGGCCGCGGGATCTGATCAAGCTGGAACTGAAGACCGACGCGGGGGCGTGGCAGCTCTGGATCGACGATCAGAATCAATGGAGAGTAATGCGAATGTTGGTGGAGGGCGAGAATACTGTAGTGGAGCGCGATTAAACTGCAGGCGTCAGGTATCAAGCATATGGCCGCGAAGCAAAAGATTTCTGAAACCGAAGACTTGAAACCTGACATCTGACACCTAAGACTGACACCTGAGAACTGCTTTGTGACGATTCTCGATTCACGCACCTCGCGCGTTTTGTTCACGGCATTCCTTTTTGCCGTGGGCATCGGATTTCTGTACGCCGCGCGACGAACGCTGATTCTGTTTCTTTTCGCCATTTTCTTTGCCTATCTGATTAATCCCGCGGTGGGGCGACTGGAGAAGCTCGTCCGCAGCCGCGTCCGAGCGATCAGCATCATTTATCTTCTGCTTCTTGTCGCTCTGGCCGTGTTCGGCTTTCTTGTCGGCCCGAGGATTGCCCGGCAAAGCGCCCGCCTGGGAGCGCAGTTGCCTGGGCTGATGGATCAGGCTGGCACCGGCCAGCTCTCAGGCCAGATCGGCCAGTTTGCCGAGCGGATCGGAAACGAGCACGGCTGGAGCGCTGCCACCCAGAAACGGATTCAGGGTTTCGTGCTCAGCCGCAAGGACGACTTGGCGAGCTTGGCGCAGCGCATCGGCTTTCACGTGGCCGAAGCGGCCCAGCAGGTGTGGGTGCTGTTTCTCGTGCCCATACTCGCGATTTTCTTCCTGCGCGACGGCGGCAGCTTTCATGAGGTGCTGCTGGCGCTGGTGCAGTCGCGCAGCCAGCGCGAGTTTCTGCAGGATGTGCTGCAGGATCTGAACCAGATGCTGGCCCAGTTCATTCGCGCCCAGTTGACGCTGGCGGCGTTGTCGTTCATGGCCTACAGCTCCATGCTGGGCGTGATGCGCGTGCCCTACGCACTGATGCTCGGCACCGCTGGCGGCGCGCTCGAGTTCCTTCCTCTCGCTGGGCCCTTACTGGCTGGTGTGGCGATGATGACCGTCGCCGTTCTGTCGGGGTATCCGCACTGGCCCTTCCTGCTCTTGTTTTTGTTCGTCTGGAGAATGGTACTGGATTACGCAATTTCTCCCCGCGTCATGGGAGCGAAAGTGGAATTGCATCCGCTGGCGGCGCTATTCGGAATTCTCGCCGGCGGCGAAATCGCCGGCATCCTTGGCGTCTACCTGTCCATCCCGGTGATGGCCAGTTTGCGGATTGTCTGGCGCCGCTGGCGCATCTACGCCGAAAAGCGCAAGTTCGGCCCGCTCAACGAATATTCCTTTCCGCAAGAACTCGGTCGCGGGCGAAGCTAAGCGGAGAACTCACGCTCCACCTGGCCATGACCACATGGGTGCCCACGGCGGCATTCCCTGCCGAAATTTCGCTGGTATAAAATCGGAGCTAATCATGTCGAAGAAATTATCCGTAGGAATTCTCGGTGCCACGGGCATCGTTGGGCAGAGATTTATCCAAATGCTCGAACACCACCCGTGGTTTGAAGTGTCGTGGCTGGCCGCATCCGACCGTTCGGAAGGACGCCCCTATGCCGAAGCCGCGCGCTGGCGTTTAAAAACAGCCATCCCGGCGTCGATTGTCAACATGAACGTCTCTCCGGCCAAGCCCGAAGGCGCGCCGAAAATCATCTTCGCCGCCCTCGATGCCGGCATTGCCCGCGAACTGGAGCCGCAATTTGCCGAGGCCGGCTGTGCGGTCATCTCCAATTCCAGCGCCTTGCGCATGCAGGCCGACGTTCCCCTGGTCATTCCCGAGGTCAACGGCGACCACATTCAGTTGATCGAAAAACAATCGTGGCGAAGCCAGTCGGGCGGATATGTCGTCACCAATCCCAACTGCTCCGCGATTGGTCTGGTGATCGCGCTCGCTCCCCTGCATCGCGCGTTCACGCTTGAGACCGTGACCGCGGTTACGATGCAGGCGGTCAGCGGCGCTGGATATCCGGGCGTGGCTTCGCTCGACATTCTGGGCAACGTGATTCCCTACATCAAGAATGAAGAAGAAAAAATGGAGGAGGAGACGCAGAAGTTGCTGGGGACTTTGCACGACTCGCGCATCGACCCGGCTCCGTTCGCCATGAGTGCGCAATGCAATCGCGTCGCGGTGGAAGACGGCCACACGGAGTCGGTCGCCATCCGCCTCAAGAAGAAGGCCACCGCGGAAGAGATCATCGTAGTCTGGAACCAATTCCGCGCCGAGCCGCAGAAGTTGCGCCTGCCCAGCGCGCCCGACCAACCTATTGTGTACCTGACTGCGCCCGACCGCCCGCAACCCCGCTTCGACTGCGATCTCGGCGCTGGCATGACCACCTCCGTTGGACGCTTGCGCAAGTGCAACGTCCTCGATTGGAAGTTCACTGTGCTATCGCACAACACGATTCGTGGTGCGGCCGGTGCGGCCCTGTTGAATGCCGAACTTCTTAAGGCGAAGGGATACCTCGAGTGAAACAAATCTACAACCGCGCGTTGGAGCATCCCCGCCCATGATCGTAATGAAGTTCGGCGGGACATCGGTACAAGACGCGAAGGCGATCGACCGCGTAGCCCATATCGTTCAGGGCCGTGCTGCGGATCGTCCCGTGGTGGTGGTTAGCGCCATGGCCAAGGTCACCGATTCCCTGCTCGCCATGGGCAAGGCGGCCGGGGGCGGCGATCGCAAGACCGCTCTTAAGATGGCGCGCGCCCTGCGCGAGCGCCACTATGACACCGCCGGAGAACTGCTGGGCACGGCGCTCTTCACGGAATTTCACAGCAATCTCGGCGCCGACTTTGAAGACTTGGACGAATTGCTGCGAGGCATTGGCGCGGTCGGCGAGATTACTCCCCGCACCTACGACAATGTAGCTTCTTACGGCGAAATGCTGTCGAGCAAGATCGTGGCTGCCGCTTTCGCCGCGCGTGGATTGGCGGGCGTTCATGTCGATTCCCGTCAGGTTCTGCTCACCGACAACGCTTACATGCGCGCCGTTCCGCAGTTCGAAGAAACCAACGAACGGCTGCGCAAGAAGGTCCAGCCTCTGCTGGAAGCGGGCAAAGTCCCGGTGATGGGCGGATTCATTGGTTCGAATCGCGCCGGCATCACGACTACCATCGGCCGCGGCGGGTCCGACTTTTCCGCTGCGATCTTTGGCGCGGGGCTCAATGCCGAACGCATTGAAATTTGGACCGACGTCGACGGCATGATGACCACCGACCCGCGCCTTTGTCCCGATGCCCGCCGCATCAAAGTCATCAGCTTCGACGAAGCGGCCGAACTCGCCTACTTCGGCGCCAAGGTGCTGCATCCCGCAACCGTCCTGCCCGCGATTCAGCAGAATATTCCTGTGTATGTCCTGAACTCGCTGAACCCCACTTGTGAAGGAACGAAGGTCACGGCGCGCGCTCCACGCTGCGCGAATATTTTCAAGGCCATCGCGCTCAAGAAAAAGATCACTCTCGTCGAGATCGCCGCGCCACGCCGCCTGCTGGTGCGCGGATATTTGAAGTCCATCTTCGAAGCCTTCGATAAACACGAAGTCGGCGTGGACGTGGTTTCCACCTCCGAAGTCAGCGTCTCGGTCACGGCTGAGACCAACGAAGCGATCCCGGCTTTGGCCGCTGATCTGGCAAAACTCGCGGACGTGAAGTATGAGGGACGCAAAGCGATTGTCTGCCTGGTGGGTGAGAATCTGCGGGACACACCTGGAATTGCCGCCAAGGTCTTCGGCATCCTGGAAAATGTGAAGATCCGAATGATTTCGCAGGGCGCGTCGGAAATCAACCTGACTTTTGTGATTGAGGAAAACGACGCAGCGGAAGTGGTGCGGCGCTTGCACAAGGCGTTTTTTGCGGACGTCGATCCGGAAGTGTTTGCATAGAGTGGGTTTCACCACCGAGACGCCGAGACACCCAACACGGGCTCAACGTTCGCTCTTTCGAGTTTCCTGGCGTTCTCGGCGTCTCTGCGGTGTATGAATTTCTCATGAACCTTCTAATCCTTGGCCGCGGCAAGACCGGATCGATGGTGGCCGAGGTCGCGTTCTCGCGCCGCCATCATGTACGAGTTCTTTCCTCCGCCGAAAACGAGAACGCGGCCGCTCTTACGGCCGATGCTCTGGCCAAAACCGACATGGTCCTCGACTTCACGACTCCGGCGGCGGTTGTCGCCAATGCCGAAGCCTGTATTCGCGCCAATAAGAACATTGTGATTGGAACCACGGGCTGGTATGGCCAGGTGCCGCGTCTCCGAGAAATGGTGCTCTCGGCCAAGACGGGCTTTCTCTACGGATCGAATTTCTCCATCGGCATGAACCTTTTTTTCGAGATTGCCGCCACCGCTGGAGCCGCATTGAAATACGAGTACTCGGGCCAGATTTTCGAGCGCCATCACGCGCAGAAGAAAGACGCTCCTTCCGGGACGGCGCTCACTCTTCAGAAGATTGTCCGCGAGGCCGCGGGCCAATCCGCGGAAAAAGAAGTCGAGATCACTTCCTTCCGCGAGGGCGACGCCGTCGGCATGCACGAGCTAGTCTTCAATTCTTCTGGCGACCGAATCTATCTATGCCATGACGCCAAGTCGCGCCTCGGATTCGCGGAAGGCGCGGTGCGCGCCGCCGAGTGGCTGGCGGGGAAAACAGGTTTCTTCGAGTTCCGCAACATATGGCGTGAGCTTTAGGGTGAGCCCATGCAAGCGCTCGCTAGAAGAGTTATTCTTAGCTCATGCAACTCCGGGGATGTGGGACAGCTCTCGTTACCCCGTTCTCTCAGGACGGGGCGATCGACGAAAACGCTCTGCGCAATCTGGTCGCTTGGCAGGTCGAATCGGGCATTGATTTTCTGGTTCCCTGCGGCACCACGGGAGAAACTCCTACCCTCAATCACGATGAGTGGTTGCGCGTAATCGACGTCACTATCGAGGTCGTCGCCGGACGCGTCCCGATCGTCGCCGGCGCAACTTCCAACTCGACGCAGGAGGCTGTAGCCAAAGCAAAGGAAGTGGCGGCGCGACCCGGCGTCAACGCCATCCTCACCGCGTCGCCCTACTACAACAAACCAACGCAGGAAGGCCAGTACCGCCACTTCCGCGCCATCGCCGAAGCGGTCGACAAACCGGTCATCGTCTATAACGTGCCGGGCCGTACCTCCGCCAATCTCGAGCCCGCGACGCTGGCAAGGCTGTGCGAGGTTCCGAATATTGCGGGCGTGAAAGAAGCCAGCGGGAACATGACTCAGATCGCCGAGGTGCTGAACGTGGTTCCAGAACACTTCCTTGTGCTCTCGGGCGACGACGCCGTCACTCTGCCGGTCATCGCGCTCGGCGGCGTAGGCGTGATATCGGTTGCGTCCAATGAAATTCCGCGCGAAATGGCCGAGATGACGCGCGCCGCTCTGAATAACGACTGGCACACGGCGCGGACCCTCCACCGCAAGTATCTTCCGCTGATGCTGACGAACTTTATCGAATCGAGTCCGCTGCCCGTGAAGGCCGTGTTGGCGATGATGGGCAAGATCGAAGAAGTGTATCGCCTGCCCTTGCTGCCGATGCGCCGCGACACTCGCTCGAAGCTGCAGAAGATCGCAACCGAAGCCGGATTGATTTCGCGGCCTGCGGCCGCGACTCCCGCCGCCACTGAATTCTACGTTTATGAAAATTGGGCGGCCGGCCCCCACAAAGCGATGCTCCACCGCGCCTCCTGTGGACAGTGCAGTTCCGGCAAAGGGCGCCCCGCCGGGCACGATCCCAATCATTCGCGCTGGCATGGACCCTACAGCAACGTTGCCGAAGCCCGCGCCGCAACCCATCAGATGCCGGGAGTGCTGATCCGCAGCGAATGCAAATGCGTGGGATAGGCAGCTTCTGGCTTCTGGCATTTGGCTCTGCGCGCGCCAGTGAATTAAGACTTGTCATAAAGCTTTATCATCAAAAGAAAACTTGTCATCGGAAGAGTTGTCATCCTGAGCGAAGCGAAGGACCTGTTTTTGCCGGAAGAGTAACGAAGCTAAGGTTCCAGAGCACTTGTCGGGTAACAGTTATCGAGTCTCTATTTTCCTATGCCAGATTCTCTACTCACTCTGAGGTTGGCCATTGAACGACTATCGGCCCTCGAAACGATCGGCGAACCCGACGAGGCCCGCCCCGTTTTTTTCGACTTCCGCGCCGCTCTGACTCGCGGCGCGGTTCGCGCCGCTGAGAAAATCGACGGACGCTGGGTCGTCAATCCCTGGGTCAAACAAGGCATCCTGCTCGGTTTCCGCCTCGGCGAGTTGCAGCAAATGTCGGACGGCGACGTGCTTTCCTTTATAGACAAGGACACCTTCCCTGCCCGGCGTCTGACGGTCGCCGATCGGGTTCGACTCGTCCCGGGAGGCTCTTCCATCCGCGAAGGCGCCTATGTTGCGCCCTCGGTCATCTGTATGCCTCCCATGTTCATCAACGTGGGAGCATACGTGGATGAGGGCTCGATGATCGATTCGCACGCCCTGGTCGGCTCCTGCGCCCAGATCGGCAAGCGCGTCCACCTCAGCGCCGCCGCGCAGATTGGAGGCGTGATCGAACCCATCAACGCCACTCCCGTGATCATCGAAGACGACGTGCTCGTCGGCGGCAATTGCGGAGTCTACGAAGGCACGCTGGTCCGTACCCGCGCGGTGCTCGGAGCGGGGACGATCCTAACTCGATCCACGCCGCTCTACGACTTGGTGCGCGGTGAAATCTACCGCGCCACAGCGGAGCAGCCACTGGAGGTTCCAGAGAATGCCGTCGTCGTCCCCGGTTCGCGCGCGGTGAAAAAAGGCAAGGGAGCGGAGTGGAACCTCTCGCTGTACACGCCCGTGATCGTGAAGTATCGCGACGAGAAGACCGAGCGCGGGATTGAGCTGGAAGAGTGGTTGCGATAAGGGAGCATAGCGTGTTTCGCTGATCGGCCACAAACCCCGTTGACAGTGCTCGGTCGCACTCTTACACTCCAGGCATGGAAGTCCGTCTAGACCCAGACTTACAATCCAAACTCAGCCGCATAGCCGCCGCGCGCGGGAGTGACGCAGAAGTACTGGCTCGGGAAGCGATTGAGCGCTTTGTCGACTATGACGAGTGGTTTATCCGCGAAGTGGAAAAGGGTTTGGCCTCAGCCGATCGCGGGGCACTGCTAACCCACGAGCAGGTTGGGGCGCGCCTTGAACGATTGCTGGCAGACAAGCCGCCGCGCTCGTAATGGAACTTCGTTGGACGGACGAAGCTTTTGCCGACCTTGAACGTATCGCCGATTACCTATTCGAAAAGACTCCCGGACATGCGCCAGAGTTGGTGCGAGCCATTTACTGCGCTCCAGTCGCCCTGCTGAGTTTCCCCTACCGTGGCCGCTTGGGCAAGAAACAGGGATCGCGAGAACTCGTGCTTGCTCCGCTGCCGTACCTCATGGTCTACCGGATCAGCGGCGACGTAATTCACATCGCTCGTATCCTCCACGGAGCGCAGAAGTGGCCTTGAGCGACGAGTACGATGTGCTCGCGCGCCGCGAAAGAAGGCCAGGGTACATCCCCCAGGGTCAATCCGATGACTGGAAGCTCTCGCTCTACACACCCGTGATCGTCAAATGTCGTGACGCGAAGACGGAGCGCGGAAGTGAGTTGGAAGAGTGGCTAAGGTAAACGCCCTTATGACGGCAAGGACGCTGGCCTTGCGCTCGGCAGTTGCGCCTGCTCCGCCGCAAACCTGCGCCTCGCCTCGATATGCTTTCCGCGAAAATGCGCCTGCGCACGCTGGCCCCACGCGCGCACAAAGTAGTAGTTCAGCCCGCCTCCGATGGCCGAACTGAGGACCGGAATCAGGCGTCCCGCCCACTTCTCCACCACTTCTGCTCCAGCCCTGGCGGCGATCCGCTGGATCACGCGGGGCACGAACTTGTTGACCACTTCCTTTTCCAGCAACTCGCGGCTGATGTCGACCCCGGCGGCGGTGGCTGCGGCGATCCACAATTCTGCGATTTCGTCGTCAGTATTCATCTCAAAGCCATAAATCAGGCTGAGTTTCTGAATCGTCCGCATGGTGATAGTCGAGAGAATGCCAAGGTCCGGCACGATGGTCAAAATTCCGCCGAGACCAAACCCGGCACCCTCAGCCGCCGCCAGCTTCATTCCGCCCCGGATTACCGACTCCGCCACATCGTCAAGACGCTCGACCGGCAGGGTGTAGACACCATGAAACGTCGCCAGCGGCAGGCCGTGCGCTACGCGGAGTTGCATTAAGAAGCGCCCGGGATCGACCTTGATCGTGTCGTAGGTGCGAGTCAGGCCGCCGCGGATTGCCCCTTCCACGCGCCGCCGCATCCATGACTTTTTCTCGTCCGCCATTTCGAGTATGAGTCTATCAGCCGCGCAACGCCGCCTCCCGCTGTGCTAGCATCGAAATATCTAAATGTCAAAAGGAAAACTGCATATAGTTCCGCTCGGCGGGATGGGCGAGTTCGGTATGAACTGCATGGCCATCCGCTACGGCGACGACATCGTTGTTGTCGACGCCGGCCTGATGTTCCCCGAAGCCGAACTGCTGGGCGTGGACATCGTCGTCCCCGACATCTCGTACCTCCTCGAAAATCGCAAGCATGTGCGCGGCATCGTGCTTACCCACGGCCACGAAGACCACATCGGCGCGCTTCCCTGGATTCTCAGCGAACTGAATGTCCCCGTCTGGGCCACCGAGTTCACGCTCGCCTACGTCGAAGATAAACTCGACGAACATCAACTTCTCGACAACGCCGACCTGCGCGAGATCACGCCCGGAACGCGTTTCAAAGTCGGACCCTTCACCATTCATCCCCTGCAAGTGACCCATAGCCTGGTCGATTGCGTGGCGCTGGCCATTCACACTCCGCTCGGAGTCGTACTCCACACCGGAGATTTCAAGGTCGATCCAACACCCACCGACAATCGTCTCTTCGACTTGCACGGTTTCGCGGAGTACGGCAAAGAAGGAGTGCTAGCGCTACTCCAGGATTCGACCAACGTCGAGCGCAAAGGCTATACGCCGAGTGAGCGCGCGGTAAGGCGCAAGTTCGAAGAAGTATTTGTCCGTACCAAGCGGCGTTTATTTATCTCGTGTTTCTCGTCCTCCATTCACCGCATCAAGCTGACCGTCGATATGGCGCGCGAGCACGGCCGGAAGATCTGCTTCATCGGCCGCTCCATGAACAACTCTTCTGAAATCGCCGAAGACCTCGGCTACATCCAGATCCCCGAAGGCATGCTGATTCACCCCGGCGAAATGAGAAACTTCCCGCCGGAAAAAGTATGCGTGATGATCAGCGGCACCCAGGGCGAGCCCATGTCAGCCCTGTC
>PLUW01000052.1:0-437 GCA_003162935.1 Acidobacteriaceae bacterium | reverse complement strand
CCCATCCACGTCAGCGGACACGCCAGCCAGGAAGAACTGAAACTAATCATCAACTTGGTGCGCCCGAAATATTTCATTCCCATCCACGGCGAATACCGCCAATTGAAGCTCCATGCCGAGTTGGCAGCTTCCATGACCGGCGCGGTCGGCAAAGTAATGCTAATCGAAACCGGAGACGTTCTGGAAATCGACGAACACGGCGCCCGCAAGGCAGGACGCGTCAACATCGGCCGCGTCTGCATCGACTCCGGCTCGCGCACCGACGTAGTCGAAGACATCATCGTAAAAGACCGCCGCCATCTCAGCGAAGACGGCTTCGTAATGCCGATCATCGCCATCAACAAACACACCGGCCGCGTAGAAAGTTCGCCCGAAATCGTGACGCGCGGCTTCAATCCCGGAGAAAACGGCCTGATCGAGCGCGCCCGCGAGATTGT
>PLUW01000003.1 GCA_003162935.1 Acidobacteriaceae bacterium | reverse complement strand
CCGCCGAGCAAAGCTCGGCGAAACCCTAAAGTATGCTTGCTGTTTTCCTCGCAACGGCTTCTAACCGGAAACGCGGCGCGGACATCCGGGATCCCCGGCACGCCCGTCGTTGGCGTGACGGGGTGGAGGGCGGTTCCGCAAGTACAGGCAAACTCAATCAGTCTATCGTGCCCTGTGGAAATCGGTCAAACGGAAGATGNNCAGCTTCTCCACCTCGGCAATCACGCTCCCGGACTCGTCTGTAACCTCGACCCTGAACTTCCGCTCAATCTTGTCCTCGGAACTCAGGGCTTGCTTGATTTCCTGGATCTGCTCTTCCGACACCCGGAAGTTCGCGAAAACCGTTCCCCGTCCCGGCTTCCTGAAGCGGATACTCGCCGACTTGTCCCACACAATCGTATCCCTCCCCAAATTCTCAATCAGCATCACCATAAAGAACGGATCCGTCATCGAGTACAGCGATCCTCCGTAGTGCGTGCCCACGTAGTTTCGGTTCCACCAGCGAAGCTTCATCTCGACATCGATTGCTCTGAAGTCCGGCGTGAGCCGCCGTATTCGAATCCCCGCTCCCAGAAGCGGAGGCCACAGATTAAACAGCATTCGCATGTGGCGCTTCAAAACCGTTTTCAAACTACGTCTCCTGCGGATCGGTCCGCCCTAGAGCTAAGCAAACTCCGATTAAGGAACCTCTGATGAAGCCCCGGTTTCCTCCGTGCACCCCNNCACCCCCGTGTACCCCGTGGTTCACGCCTTTTGCCGACACCGAATCAGAGTTTCCCTAATTCCAGAGTTTCCCTAATTCCAATGATGCGACCGCCACCATATCTTCTGAATATCAAACTTCACCCCGCGACAAAGATAAAACGGAGCATTCTCCTCGCCCATCCCAAACCGCTCATAGTGCTCGAACGCCTCATACGACGTGCAGCTGTCCCGCACATCGTCCAGCCCCCACTGAATCACAATCAGGTTTTTATAAACCTGCGGTGGAGGCCCCCAGTACCAATGGTTCTGGTGCCGCGAATACGCCGTGGGCAACCCGAGCTTCGGACCAAACAAATTGATCGCTCCCGCCTCGCCATAATTGCCCGCCCAAATGCCCGTCTCCGCGCGCTCTTCCGCGGGCAGTGAGTTGTAAACCCCCGCAACCTCATTCACCAACTCCGGCCATCCAAACTGATCGGCAATCCCCTGCGGCAACAGCGACTCTTGTTTCACCTCCTGCTTCCCCGGTTTGAAGCCGATCCCATTCATATACGCCAGTTGCCGTTCCGGAGGCAGCATCCACGTCGCCAACGGCAGCAGGGGAAGCGCCGCCAGCACAATCACCGCGACCACCGCCGCTCGCGTCCATACCGCGCGCTTCGCCAGCCACCGCTCGATCACAACCGCCCCGCCCGCCAGCGCCATCGGATACATCGGGAACAAATAGTAGTTCTTGCCGTGCACAACCTCCATCAACACGAAGAACACCACAAACGTCAGCCCCAGCACGCGCCAGCGCCGCTCCCTGAGAAACCACACCACCCCCGCCACCCACACCGGCAACAGAATCGGATGCAAATCAATGATCTGCTCCTTCACAAACGCCAGCGGTCCCAGCACGACATTCTTGCCCTCGCGCCGCACATTGGCCAGATCCTCAATCGTCGGAAAGTGATGCCGGATTTGCCACACCACGTTGGGCAAAAACAACGCCACCGCAATCGCGCCCGCAATCCAGATCCACGGCCGCGCAAACTCCCGCCGATGCTGCGTCAGCAGCAGCGCCACCGTAACCGCAAATCCAAACGACAGCGTGGAGTGCTTATTTTCCAGCCCCAGTCCCGCCAGCACCCCAAACCATATCCACAGCCGCGAATCCCCCGTCCGCAAAATCCGCGCCACCACCCAAATACAGCCCATCCAGAACAGCGGCTCGAACGCATTCATGCTGAGGAAGTTGTCCATCACCAGCATCGCCGGAGAAATCAGCACGCACAATCCCGCCAGCAATTGCGCATACCGCCCGCCGCCCAGTTCGCGCACGATAAGAATCGTCAGCGCAATCAGCCCCGCTCCCGCCAGCGCCGGCAAAATCCGCAGCGCCCACAGCGACCCGCCCATCAGCAGCGCGACCTTGGCATACACGGCTACCAGCGGAGCCGCATCCACATATCCCCAATCCAGATGCCGCGCCATGTCCAGGTAATACAGCTCGTCGCGAAAATATCCGTAGTGCCGCACGCTGGTAAAAACATGCAGCAGCACTTTCACCGCGCAGATCGCCACCATCACGCCAACCGCAAGAGGCGGAAGCTCCGGACTGGTGCGTGTTTTCATCGTACCCTCATCCAAACCGCGCGGGTGTCCCACGGCCCGTTCCGACTTGGGATTTTCGCTTTTCAGAACCCTTTCCCCGAATCCAACAAAATCGTCACCGGACCCTCATTCGCCAGTTCCACTCGCATCGTCTCCTGGAACCGCCCCGTCTCGCACCGCAATCCCGCCGCCCGCACCTTCCCGACAAAATATTCGTACAATTCCCGCGCTCGCTCCGGCGCAGCCGCCGCATCGAACGATGGACGCTTCCCCCGCCGCGCGTCTCCATAAAGCGTAAACTGCGAAACCACCAGCAGCGCCCCGCCAACTTCGCCAACGGAGAGATTCATCTTGCCGCCGTCATCCTCAAAAATGCGCAGCCCCATCGTCTTCTCCGCCAGGTAGTCCGCATCCGCCCGCGTGTCGCCCGCGCCCACCCCCAGCAGCACCAGCAACCCCATCTCAATTTCGCCCGTGACCTCGCCCTCCGGAGTATCGGGCAAACTAACCCGAGCCCGGCTCACCCTCTGCACCACGGCGCGCATCTAGCGCGCCCACGCAATTGCGATCGACATTAGGATTCTCACCTCCAAATCGTGACACGGTTTCCGCGATCCGGGCAAGCGCCGTTTCCCAACTTCAACTACAATTGCGCCACGGATTCCGTACACCCTTACAGCGTGTTCCAAGATTCGTGATTTCAAATCCTCAACCAATATCTCAGGAGCGACTTTTATGAAGATGAAGATGATGCTTGCACTGACCGCCATCCTTGCGGGATTGCTGTTCTTTACCGCCTGCGACAACGCTAAAAAGACCGGTGCTGACGTCGCCATCAAGGGCGCCCAGACCGCCTACGCGGCCGTCGCCGACCAAGCCAACCAGTACGTCCCCGACCAGGCTAAGGACGTTCAGACCTCCATCCAATCCGCCAAAGACGCTTATGACAAGGGCGATTACGCCGCCGCGTTCGAAGCCGCCAAGGCCCTTCCAGAAAAAGTAAAAGCCCTCGCCACCGCCGCTGCCGCCAAGAAAGACGAACTCACCGCCAAGTGGGGCGAACTGAGCGGCTCGATGCCCGACATGGTAGCCGCCGTCCAAACCAAAGTGGACGCGCTCACCAAGAGCCACAAACTCCCAGCCGGCGCCGGCGACACCCTCACCTCCATCAAGCAAAACTGGACCGACGCCTCGGCCGCATTCTCGTCCGGACAACTTTCCGACGCCTTGGCCAAAGCCTCCGCCGCCAAAGCCAAACTCACCGAACTCCAAACCACCCTGGGCATGAAGCCCGCCGCATAGCTTGCCCGTGTTTCGCGGACACTTTTATCCGCGAAACTCTGCAGGAACACCTGGGGCCGGATGCAATCATCCGGCCCTTCGTGTTGCTGCATCTCGGTTTGACCGCTCTCCCCAGCGCCAGTTAGGATTCGATAGTGATCTCAACCCATCCAGCTTCCTTGAGCAGACTGCTGAAAAGCTCTGGTTTGCACAGGGAAGGGCACGACTTCACAGGCTGCGGAAAAACTCCAATTCGCCCCGTTTTTGGGAAGGGCACGAGTTCCACTCGTGCCGTAAACGTCGGCGAATATAGGGCGGCTTTAGCCGCTGAGCGCTGCCGCGGCACGCAACCCGAACTGTTTTCTGGGTTCCCTCCTTTGCATACTTTCGCGATCCCTTTTAGACTACTGCTTTCGATTTCATACGATTCGTCGAGCAGCATGCGGTCGTAATTCAGCAAACGCCGGTCCGCGACCCGGACCCGCGACCCCAAACTTAGAAACGAGGAGAACATGGCAGCCGTTGATGAAAAAGTGAAACAGATTATTGTCGAGCAGCTCGGTGTGGATGAGGGCGAGGTTACACCCAGCGCTTCCTTCGTGGACGATTTGGGCGCCGATTCGCTCGATACCGTCGAACTCGTGATGGCCTTCGAAGAGGCCTTCGATATCGAAATCCCCGACGAAGACGCCGAGAAGATTCGCACCGTCAACGACGCCGTCGACTACATCGGCAAGCACGCCAAGGCGGGCAAGTAATTTGCCGGGAAGCCGCGGGGTGACGGGCTTGCCCGTCTTGCGCTGATCATGAATCATGTTCGTGCACGAACGGGAAGGGCACGCCTTCAGAGCCTGCCCTGAGCGGAGCCGAAGGGGCCGCGTAAGTTCCGCGAGATCGGTGGGGCTTTAGCCCCCGAGGGAGCCCGAAGCTCACTCCTTCCGCCCGTCGATGAGATTAAGGAATTCGGAGATTAATCTGACGAGCCATCCAGAACGACGCGTCGTCATTACCGGCATCGGCCTCATCTGCTCCCTTGGGAGCACCACCGATGCAGTCTGGCAGGCCATCGTCGCCGGCAAGAGCGGCGTCGGTCGCATCACTCGGTTCGACGCTTCCGCCTTCGCTTGCCAGATCGCAGCCGAGGTCCTCGACTTCGATCCCCTCAACTTCATCGAAAAAAAAGATGTGAAGAAGATGGGCCGCTTCATTCACTTCGCCATCGCCGCCGCCGACGAAGCCGTTAAAATGTCGCAGCTGAAAGTCACCCCTGAAAACGCCGAGATGGTCGGCGTCCACATCGGCTCCGGCATCGGCGGATTCGACGTCATCGAGCGCGAACATACCGCGCTCCTCGAAGGCGGACCGCGCAAGATCTCCCCCTTCTTCATTCCCGCCTCCATCATCAATCTTGCCGCCGGACACGTTTCCATGCGCGTTGGCGCCAAGGGCCCGAACGAAGCCACCGCCACCGCCTGCACCACCAGCGCCCACTCCATCGGCGATTCCTTCCGCATCATCCAGCGCGGCGACGCCGATGTAATGATTGCCGGAGGCGCCGAAGCCGCCATCACTCCCATGGGCGTCGGCGGATTCGCCGCCATGCGCGCCCTCTCCACCCGCAACGACGACCCCACCCGCGCCAGCCGTCCCTGGGACAAAGACCGTGACGGCTTCGTCATGGGCGAAGGCGCCGGCATCCTGGTTCTCGAAGAACTCGAACACGCCCAACGCCGCGGCGCGACCATCCTCGCCGAAATCGTTGGCTACGGCATGTCCGCCGATGCCTATCACATGACCCAACCCGCTCCCGAGCACGAAGGCGGATTCCGCGTCATGCGCAACGCCCTCCGCGACGCCAATCTCGACGCCAGCGTCGTCGGCTACCTCAACGCCCACGGCACCTCCACCCCCATCGGCGACACTCTCGAAGCCCACGCCATCAGAAATTTGTTTGGAAAGAAGGTTCCAGTAAGCTCCACCAAGTCCATGACCGGCCATCTGCTGGGCGGAGCCGGTGGATTAGAAGCGGGAGTGACGGTGCTGGCGCTGCGCGACCAAATCCTGCCTCCCACCATCAACCTCGAGAATCAGGACCCCGAGACAGACAACATGGATTTCGTTCCGAACCATGCCCGCAAAACCAGCTTCGACTATGCCATGTCCAACAGCTTCGGCTTCGGCGGCACCAACGGAGCACTACTGTTCAAGAGGTGGTCGGAGTAAGAAAGAATTGCAGAGGTTAGAGGTTAGAGGTCAGATTGCAGAAGTCAGAGGTCAGATTGCAGAAGTCAGAGGTCGGATTGCAGAAGTCAGAGGTCAGATTGCAGAAGTTAGAACCCTCACCTTGAGGTTTTCACCTCTGCAATCTGACCTCTGCAATCTGACTTTGCTCTTTCACCTCTGCAATCTGACCTGTCTTCAGCATTTGCCTTTGCCGTTCGCACCGAGCTGACAAAGATTGAAACGAGTTCATTCGCCTCTAGCACAAGCTCGCGCAGTTTCTCCGCCGGGAAAACATTCCCCTCCTGCAAGAGTTCCAACCAGAAGACTGTCTCATCTGCCTCTTCCAAAACTATGCCCAGTTTGGCTAAGAATTCAGCTCGGGATCTTCCCCGGCACGCTGCCCGGTAGTTTGCGCCAATCGATGTACTTGAGCGAAGAAGCTGTTTACCCAGAATTCGCGCTTCGTCCGTTCGCGGCAGGGAGCGATAAAGTCGAAGGACTCGCAATGCAAAGTCCTTAGTGCGGATTTTTAATGCCTCCGAGTCTCGCCGCATGAGGCATTCTATTCACTGAATGAAACTCTAGAACGTGACCACGCTCACACCAAAAGTGTAAGGTTTCACCTCTGCAATCTAACCTCGAACCTTTGCCCTAGGGTTTTCACCTCTGCAATCTAACCTCTGACCTCCGCAATCGCCCTTCACCTCTGCAATCTAACCTC
>PLUW01000062.1 GCA_003162935.1 Acidobacteriaceae bacterium | reverse complement strand
CGGCGCCTCGATCCGATCATAGGGCCGGAACAGCAGCGCGTAGATCAACCCGCTCGCAACCACTGCCACCGCGCCGACAATCATTCCGTAGTTGCGATACCACGGATCCTGTGGCGTGCGCGGCCAGACCATATTAATGATGGCCAGCAATCCATAGGTGAGCGCTGCCAGGTTGACCGGCCACGCCCAGACTCCCAGTCGAAACGCCCCGCTCGGCCTCCATCCCTTCGCCCGCGCCACCAGCGCTCCCAAAACAATCATCTGGAAGGCAATATAAATTCCCGCCGAGCCAAACACGATGATCGTCTTGATCATTTCCTCCAGAAACAACCCGACTATCGCGATGCAGGCCGGCACCGCGCCCGCCACCAGCAGCGCGATCACCGGAACCCGCGTCCGTTCGGAAAGCGTGCTGAGCTGCGCCCCGCCAAAGATCATTCGGTCGCGCCCATAGCTGAACAACAGCCGGCTAGTGGCCGCCTCCAAGCTAATAAGGCACGAAAAAAATGAAACCATGACCACGGCAATCACCGCCCGCAGCCCGATCGGACCGACCGCCGCGCGCAATGTCGTGGTCACTGGATCCGTATCCTTGCCCGACAGCACGTCGCTCAAATCGGGCACCGCCAACACCAGCGCCAGGCAAACCAGCATGGCCGCGAACCCGCCAATATAGATGGTCATCCGCATCGCCTTCGGAATCGCCCGGCTGGCATCCGGAGTTTCCTCGGCCACGTCCCCGCACGCCTCAAACCCGTAATAACAGAACATCGCCGCGACGCTCGACGCCAGAAACGCCGGCAGATAATGTCCATTGCTCCCCAGCCCAAAACTCTGGAACAGCACCTCAAAACTAAGATGACGGGACATGATCAGCAGGTAGCCCCCCACTACGATCGCGCCCAGCAATTCGCAAATGAACCCAAACATGGCGACCCGAGCCAGCAGCTTCGTGCCGCTGACGTTCAGGGCCGTCGTCCCGACGATCATCGCAACCGCGATCGCAACTTCCCCTCCCTGACTTACCGTGATGCCGAGCAGTTGCGCGATATAAGGAGCGCCTCCCACCGCTACTGCGGCAATCGTGGTGAACAAAGCCCACAGGTAAACCCACCCCGCCATCCACGCCCACCGCTTCCCCACCAGCCGCCGCGCCCAGGGATAGAGACCGCCCGCAATCGGGAACTGCGAGACAATCTCGCCGAACACCAGCGCCACCAGCAACTGTCCCAGCCCGACAAACAAATAGCTCCAGAACATCGGGGGCCCGCCCGTGGCCAGGGCAAACGCAAACACCGTGTACACGCCGACCACCGGCGAAAGGTAGGTGAACCCGAGCGCGAAGTTCGCCCACAAACTCATCGAGCGATCGAACTTCGAGTCGTACCCGAGCGCCTCAAGTTGAGCTGAGTCTTGGTCTGCAGGGGTTGGTGTCATATTAAGGATCCTTCCCGAAACTTGGGCCCAGGAGATTTCCTGGACCCGTGAGTCGTCTAGCCTTTCAACGTGTCGTTACTGGGCTGGCAGCTTGCCGACCTGCCGCATAATCGCAGCCGAATCGTAGAAATCGAGGCTGCGCGATATCTTGCCGTCGCGCACATCGATCACGCTCACGCCTCGCACAGAAAACTTCCTCCCCGTGTTGAACACGCCCTTGTCGGTGCCGCTAAAAGTCCATTCAATGGTGCCGTGGCCGTCGTGAATGGAGGCGCGCAGCAGCTTAACTTCCAGATCCGGGATACCTTCGAATTCCGACGCGGCAAACTTGCGCAACTCGGAGCTGCCATGACTGACCTCGCCAAAGGCAACGTCTTCATAAAAGACGTCGTCGGTAAACAAGGGAATCATCTTGTCGGGACTATGCGAATTCCAGGCCGCAATCCACTTTTCAGCGATGCCGGAGTCGCGATCGCCCGCAGCCGCAATCGCCGGCACAACCAGCGCGGCCAGCACGATGACGCCCGTGAAAACCCGCTTCCAATTCATTCTCATCCCCCGTTCGGACGTGACCGCCCAAAAAGCTTGCGCGATTATAGCAAGGTTGGGAAAGAGCGCAAGCGCTCTATGGGTGTACAACCCGCGCCTGATCGCTATCTAGATCTCAGAAGTGAAAAATCAGATCGCTCGCCGCCGTAAGCTGATTCTGCCGACGCCCGTTGTTGTAGGCCTTCTGATCCCACGCGCGCTCGAAGCGCAGTTCCGGACGCAACTGCACCGTTGTACCCCACCAATGGCACCACATGATCGTGTTCTCAGAATACTTTGTGGCGTAGCCCGTGCGCTGGCCTTTCTTGTCGTCGAGAAAGTCGCTGCGAAACGAAATGAAATCGTGCGCGGAAAGTTCCTTCTGCAAAAAATTGGCCACCGCATATTCGGGGGCCGTGCAACGCTGTTCTCCCGCAAGACAATACGCGGGATTGGCGCCCGTTTCCGGCTGAATCTTGCCTCCAATCGCAGGCACATCGCGCTCATACATATACCAAGTCTCGGTCGCCATGTGCACCGTCTTCGAGAACTTGCGGTACCACGTCGCGTCATACTGCTGCAGATTGTTGTAGGCGTACCTGGCGCCGTTGATTCCGTTGGCGCAGGCGTAGAGATTGTCGTTCACAGACTTGGTCGTATAGCTCAGGCAGAACGTACCGGAAGCCTTGGCATCGGGAGTCCACAAAGCAGTGTCGTGACCATCGGTAATGCCAAGTTGCACCAGCCACTGGTCGTCGAGCTTGACTGTCGCGATCAATCCCGTGTCGGTGAACGGGTCGATCGCATAGAGCAGCGAGTGGCTGAAAATGTAGTTGTTGGGCGCCAGTTGCGCCTCAATTCCAGGCACGGAGATGAAGCGGCCCAGCCGCAGGTTCACTCCCTGCGCAACTTGCGGAATATAGACATCCACATATTCCAGCGTCGGATCGAAGCCATATTGATGATGATCGTCCAGCAACTGGCCGCTGAGATAGCCTTTGCCCGTCGTGTAGCGATAATCGGTGCCATAGAGAGCAGTCAGGTGATAGCCCCAGTCGACGTGATCGCGTTGCACCGAATCGGGCAGCCGTTCGGCATAGAGAACGAGTTGATTCATCTCGAAACGATTTGAGTAGACATCGTTCGCTTCCGGCGCATTGCTGTTGGTGGAGGTGCTGAAGTTCAGCGTTGGCTCGACCCATCCATAGATCTTGCTGCGGCTTTTGGCCTGATTGATGGCGGTCATCAGCGGATAGCTGTTCGTGTCGGGCTCTCCGATCACGGGTGAACCGCCATAAGACCAGTCGGAATTGGGAAATGGCGGCGAATCGAGCGGCGAAGGAAGTCCGCGGCGCGCCGGTGCGGGCTCGGAGGAAGCAACCGCTGGCGGCGACCAGTCACGACGGTAGAAATCGCCCCAGCGCGCAAAGAAGGCCTTTGTTTCGGGGTTCAGCGTCTCCGCGTTCGACTGGGGAGCGTCGGGTGAGGCTGTAGTTTCCTTCCCTGCTTGTTGTGCCGGAGAAAGGCTGCACGACAGCAACATCACGACTCCGCATAGCAGGAAAAATTGGCAGCGGAGCAAATCATTATTTAGGCGCATGAAATGTGGCGACAGACGAGTCTACCGGAAATGAAGAGGTTCTTCGCTTCGGTCTCCTTCAGTCTAAGGACCGGCATCGAAAACGTCGGTGATCACATAGTCGTCGGCGATGCCGGCCTTGAGCGCCAGATCGGCTTGCGCCCCCGACGGATTCAGTTTGTACATCGCCTCCATCGTGCGCAGAACATTCACGTGCGTAATGCCCCTCACTTCGGAAAAGTCGCCGTGCTTGACGTGAGCTCCGGCAAAGATGGTGGCGATCTGATTTCGTTTATCTGGGTTCTTTTCCGCCGGATCGGTCGGGCCTCCAAAGAGCGGCTTGTCGTCGCTCTCGTCAAAGGTGACGATCAGCAGGCTGTTGTGCTCCTTCGCCCACTGGTAGTACCCATCGAGGCGATCGTGCAACCAGGTATCGCCCGCCGTGATGCTGGCTGGAATCGAGCCGTTGTGCATGTCGTCGATCAGATTCGGAATAACGAAGGCCACCGTGGGCAACAAATTGTAGTCGGTGGGAAAGTCCTCCTTGAATCGAAGGTTCGAGGAATCGGCCACAGCTGTGCCGTTGGGGATATTGCAGAAGCTGATCCAGGGAACGTGTTTGCGGGAGTAGAGGCCCTGCTTCTTGTCGCTGAAGCCAATCGCAGGCAGATCTTCGGAATAGCCCTTGAAAGAGCGCCCAGCGCGAATCAACTGCTCTCCCAGACTGCTGCTGTTGAAACACTTGCTGGGAACCGCGTCTTCATACTTGACACCCTGGTTGCTGCCGGAAAAGAGCCAAAAGTAGTTGCCCTCGCTGTGGTGCTCCTCGGCATACATCTGGGTGAAACTGGCTCCCTGCGCGCGCAGCGTGCCGTTGATGTATGGCGCGGCGGGATTGTCGGCGATCTGCTTGTAGTCTTTATTTTCTTCGATGACGACCACGATATGGTCGTAGACGGGCAGATTCGCCGGCCAAGCCGCGGGCGCTACATTATTCGCTTGCGTGGCGCCCGAGGGCTGCGCGGCGGGCTGCCGACAGGAGCTACACAACAAAATACCGAGGACAAGGTTGGCGAGAACAAGGCTAAGTATCTTCATTGAAACTCCGCTTTTATGCTCGTTGACGTGCGCCCAAGTGTCAAGGATGGTCGCTAACAGAGGTAGATCGCTCGCGCCGTGTGCAACAACAATTCCCCGGCCGCTTGCCATCCGCGCCCCGCTCCGCTCCCAGCCATAGTAAAGTAGTAGTAAGCCCCAATCGGCGCACCTAAGGAGTTTTCAACCTGAACCCAAGTATTCGCAACATCGCCATCATCGCCCACGTGGATCACGGCAAGACCACGCTGGTCGACGCCATGCTTCGCCAGAGCGGCACTTTCCGCGACAACGAGACCGTCGCCGAGCGCGTCATGGACTCGAACGACCTGGAACGCGAGCGCGGCATCACGATTCTCGCCAAGAACACAGCCGTGTTCTATCACGGCACAAAGATCAATATCGTCGACACGCCCGGCCACTCTGATTTTGGCGGCGAGGTGGAGCGCGCCCTCAAGATGGTCGATGGCGTCATGTTGCTCGTCGACGCCAGCGAAGGCCCCCTGCCGCAGACTCGCTACGTACTAAGCAAAGCGCTCGAAGCGCATCTCAAACCGATTCTGGTCATTAATAAGATCGACCGGCCCGATGCTCGTCCGCAGGAAGTGTTGAACGAGGTTTACGACCTCTTTATTGACCTTGACGCGAAAGAAGACCAGCTCGACTTCCCTGTCCTTTATACGAACGCCAAGGCGGGCACTGCGGCAGTGCATCAAGGCGCTCACGGCGAAGATCTGCGTCCGCTGTTTGAGGCGATTATCGATACCATTCCCGCGCCGCAAGGCGATAAGGACGGGCCGCTGCAGATTCTGGTGGCGAATCTCGATTACAGCGACTACCTTGGCCGCCTTGCCATCGCCCGCGTTTTTTCCGGAACCATGAAGACCGGCGAAGACGTTGCCATTGCCAAGCGCGACGGGTCATTGCTCAAGACAAAAATTACAAAGCTCTTCAGTTTTTCCGGGCTCAAGCGCACCGACATTACGGAGACGGCGCTCGGCGACATTATTGCCGTCGCCGGTGTTGAAGGCATCACGATTGGCGAGACGATTACCAGCGCGGTCGATCCCGCGCCGCTGCCGCCGATTGTCATCGACGAGCCGACGATCGCCATGCTGTTTACCATCAACACCTCTCCGTTTTGCGGACGCGAAGGCAACTATGTCACCTCGCGCAACCTGCGCGAGCGCCTCGATAAAGAACTGCTCACCAACGTCTCACTGCGCATGGAAGAAACCGGCAGCACCGATTCATTCAAAGTTCTGGGCCGCGGCGAGTTGCAGCTTTCGATTCTGATCGAGATGATGCGCCGCGAAGGCTTCGAACTGATGGTTGGCAAGCCCGAGATCGTCACCAAGCGCATCGACGGCAAACTCATGGAGCCGGTCGAGCACCTCACCGTCGATATCCCCGAGGAATTTGTCGGCGTAGTGATGGAACACGTTGGCTCGCGCAAAGGCGAAGTCGCCAACATGCACAACCACGGCTACGGCCGCGTGCGCGTCGAGTTCCGCGTGCCCAGCCGCGGGCTGATCGGACTGCGCAGCACGCTGCTCACCGACACGCGCGGCACCATCGTCATGAACGCGCTGTTTGACGGATACATCGAGTGGCAGGGAGAAATTCCTCATCGCCCGACCGGCGCGCTCGTCGCCGACCGCGGCGGAGTTACAACTTCCTACGCGCTCTACAATCTGCAGGAGCGCGGCATTCTTTTTGCCGGACCCGGCACCGACGTTTACGAAGGCATGATCATCGGCGAGAACGCAAAAGACACGGATCTCGACGTCAACATCGTGCGCGAGAAAAAACTGACCAACATGCGCGCGTCAACCTCCGACGAGGCGATCCGGCTGGTCCCGTTTCGCAATCTCAATCTCGAACAGGCGATTGAATTCATCGCCGAGGATGAGTACGTCGAGGTCACGCCCAAATCGCTGCGCCTGCGCAAGAAAATTCTGCAATCGAACCGGCGGAAGAAAGGTTCGTTGACGGCGGTCGAAGGCTGATCGGCCCACGTAGGAACGGACGCATTCGGAGCCTGCCCTGAGCGGAGTCGAAGGGTCCAGCCGAGCGCAACTCGGCCCCTGTCGGCGGTCAAAATAAATGCGGATGTTCAGATGTGAAGCGAACTAAACCCAAGAGCGACGCGGCCAAGCTGAACCTCCGCATGTTCCTGATCCCCTGCAGTTGTGGCGCGACCTTTGCAGTTTCCGAAGATTTCGATCGGAAGGGAATGCACATCCGCAGTTTCATTCCCTGCCCCAACTGCGGCAAGCGCCACGATCCGCGAAATCGCCGATTGCATCTCGACTATCAGGACGAACGCTTCTGGAAGGTTGGCGGATGCTGAAATCAAATTCCGACTGCCAAGGCAATTCTGCCCGCGACGAAAAAGAGAGCAGCAGTGGCAAGTCGCGCAGTACCCGAGACCGTGATTCCCGCGTATTTTTTCAAGAGCCAGGCGGTTGCCGGACAAGGCCGCAAGGCCCGAAAACAGCGCGAACCAACCATTGGTCAGCGGCCATGGCCCTTTCGTCCAGAGAAGCCACAAACCGCCGCCAGCCCCGAGGATTGTCCACGCCCAAGCCGCGCACCAACCGAACGCTGCACGAAACGTGATTCGAGTAATGCTCTTCTCCTTACTCCGATTCCGTTGAGACGCATGAGCCGACGATGTACACTATATGAATTCACAGTGCGCCCGTAGCTCAGTCTGGATAGAGCGGCAGCCTCCGGAGCTGTAGGTCGGGAGTTCGAATCTCTCCGGGCGCACCAGTTTTTTTATCGTCCCGCCGTCCTCAGTGCCCCAGCAGAATCACCATCTCCGTTGCAAAATCACCGCGTTGAATGCCGAGGTGAACCTTGCCGGATTTGTCCGACAACTCTGCGGCCAGCTCCATCGGCGTCCTGACGGCTTTGCCATCCACCGACTTGATCAGATCGCCGGCCTTCAAAGATGCCATTTCGGCCACCCCACCCGCCGTGACGTCCACCACTTTGGCTCCGTCAAACTCCTGCGGAGCAAGCACGGCACCGAGCGAAACGATCGCCATGCCCTTACCCGGCACGTTGACCACTCCTGTTGGCGAAGCGGCAACCGGAGCCGACACTGGCTGACCGCCACGATGGAAAATCCCCGTCCGCGTCGGCGCCTGGTTCGGAACCGACGGCGGAGGCAGCGGCGGACCTTTGGGCGTGGGCTCTGGCAGCTCCCCGCCAAAGCGGAACACGATTCCGGCTGCGGCACGATAGCTGGCTTGGGCCGGAACGCCATCGGAGTTCAGATGATGGGTATAGACATAATCGATCGGCCCGGCTTGAATTCCAACCCGGCGCGAAAACCAGTAGTTCACGCCGCCGCCCCCGGCAAACTCAGAGGAGTTATCTTTCGTGGCAACGGTAGAGACCGGCAACGTCGCATTGTCTTGACCGACCAGCCCGTGCACAAACCCGGTCAGCTTCTTCGTAGCGCGATTGCCGAAGTTATAGCGCGGCCCAAACAGGTAGGAGAAACTGCTGCAGTTCAAACCGGAAGTGCCGCCGCAATCGCTGAGCTTGTGGTCGCTGAAGTCGGCCTCGACCGCCAGGTGATGCAGCAGGCCCACCGAGGCCGATGCCTCCCAGCCTTGCAGCGAGAGCCGCTGGCCAGTCGTTTCCGTGCTCGCGGGCACATTAAAGTTGAGGTATGAGTAGCCGCCGAAGACGTCGATTGCCGGAAGATTCTGAGCGGAGGCGATGCCAGCAAGAAAGAGAACTGCCACAGTCAAACGAACCAATTTATCCATGTTGCTTAATTACGCCTCCAAAGGGAATGCACCAATCTCACAACCAACCAAAATCCAGAACTCGAACCGGCCATCGCGTCCGACCGGGTTCCACCCACGCCAAGAATGATGCAGCCCCCTGGCCCGGAGTTGTCCTATATCAGCATTCGCACTGGATTAAGGCGAACCGCGATTATAATTGCGGCGCGGCAAAAAGGAAAATGGGAGGGGCGGCGTTTCTAAGCCCATGAACTTCGCAAAGACGAGCCACGGTCGCCAGAGTCTCCGCTGCTAGCGCCGCCTCGATAACAATGCCCGGCTCTTCTGCACGAAAGAGCCGGGCATCTTCGCATCGGCGTTCCTGTGGTTGCTACGGCACGGAGTAGACCACACCATCCCCAGAACTGCCATCCGCGGTGGTTGCGCCATAGAGCGTGCCCGGCAGAATCGTGGGGTCGAAAATCACGCCGCCCCACGGATTGCCCCCGTCCGAAAGTCCTCCAGTGAAGGCCTGCAGCGGGTTCACAGGAGCGTAGGCGGGGAAAGGCAACTGGAACACTTCGCCGTTCCCGACGCCGCCAAGGTCGGTTGTGCCGTATAGATTGTTTGCACTGTCCAGCGTCAACCCGGCCAGCGGTGTAGCCCCGTCCGGGCAGCCGAACCCACCCGTGCAAAAGTTGTAGAGCACGTTTTCGGCAACATAAGGGGTCGGCATTTCATAGGCTGTGCCGTGAGCGTAGACGCCGCCATAGGCCGTTGTCCCGTACATGTTCGAGTTTGCGTCGAAGATCACATTGGCATAGGGATGCGCGCCGTCCGGACAACCCAACAAATTACAGAAGTTGTACAGGATCGCCTCCGTGTACGGAGCTGCGTACGGCAGCTTGAAGACGACGCCTGAGTTTCCCGCCCCACCGCCGGTGGCTACACCGCCCCGAAGCGTTGTTCCGTAGAAAAATGGATTCGCGAAGATCGTGTTGCAACACAACGCCGCGTAGGGGTTCGCTCCATCCGCACCGCCCTTGAATTTGTGCATGATGACTTCGGTCCACACCCCGAAGGTGGAATTGTGCGTCAGTTTGAAGGCCGTGCCGCAATACGCGTTCAACGTACCGATCAAGCAAGTCCCCATGTGACCGCCGTAGACGGTGGTCCCGTAAAGATAGTTCGCTTTGTCAGTAATCACGCCCGCATAGGGATACGCCCCGTCGGTTCCGCCCGCGAAGGCATGTAATACGGTTTCCGACCAGCCCGATGCCGGGCCGCATCCGCCGCTACCGTGGGGCGCGCAAAGTTCAAACACGGTCCCACAGCCAGTATTTCCGTTGCACACCGTACCGGTGGAGCTTACGCCGCCATTGTAGGTGGTGCCGTACAGCGTGAACGCCCGGCCCGCATAGTTTCCGCCGAAAATCAGGGTGCCAATCGGCTTCGCGCCATCGGAACCCGTCACTCCTTTAAAGCTGTAAAGCACGTTCTCCGTCCAGACCGCCGATCCCGGTATGCAAGGCAGAATGTCCGGAGCAGCCACGAACGGAGCGCACATTACGTACACCGACCCGTACCCATAGACGCCTCCGTCCATGGTCGTCCCGTAGAGGTTGCCGAAGGTGTCGGCGACCAGCGTATCGGCGGACTGGGCGCCATCGGGCGTCCCGAGAAAGTTGTCGAGTATATGATCGCCGGCCCGCGCGCCGGTTGCCATCAAAGTCAGGCTGAAAACCAGCGCCAGTACAAAGCGGAGCGAAGATCTCCGCGCCGGCCGATTCGCCGCCCAACCGCATGAACCTATCGCCTTCGAAAGCGCACTGCGTACCAGCCACAGAGAATCCTTCATATTGATCTCCTTGTAGTTTTGCTCTTTTTCCCGGAGCGTTCCGATTGGACGCCATCCGCGACGACAGATTGTTCGCACAACCCTGAGAGCCTCCCGGGCACAGATTGTTCGCCTGGAAACTGGATCTACAGAAAATGCCAGTGAATGATATGAAGGAAACTCGCCCAAGACATTACCGAGGCGGCGCGCAGATGTCAACCGGAATCCAAGCCGGAACGGCTCCTCTACGGCTTCCCTGGCTTCGGGTCATGGAA
Organism: Acidobacteriaceae bacterium; assembly: GCA_003162935.1. Classification (GTDB taxonomy): domain Bacteria; phylum Acidobacteriota; class Terriglobia; order Terriglobales; family Acidobacteriaceae; genus Acidiflorens. The sequence goes on along the minus strand of PLUW01000062.1, from coordinate 17,098 downwards.
TGATCGAATACGGTAACGAATGCGGTAACACTGCCCTCTTGTCGCATGGCCATTGGACTCCGGTAACCCTCTGCTCCCTCTAAAGTCATCGGCCAGTGCAACCGATCAAGTTCTGTAGGGCGGCAACAGAGTGCCCGTGAGGATGGGACGGCAAGCGTCGTCGGGAGGATGTCTATGTCAACATCAGCAGTTTCCAGCTCATCGATCTATCAGGAGCTTCAGAGCTTTTATCAGAACCGTCACTCCGATCTGCAGCAACTCGGCAGCGCTCTGCAGAGCGGAGATCTAAACGACGCCCAGCAAGCTTACAACGCCTTGGCCTCGCTCGGACAAAGCGGCCCGTTCGCCAGTTCCGAACCTTTTTCCAAGTCCAGCAAGGGCCAGGCTTTCGAGGCCATCGGCCAAGCCCTGCAATCCGGCGACTTGGCTGGAGCGCAGNNTCGTAACCCTTAGCGACACGCAGCCCGACACAGCCACGGCCAGTGCAACCACGGCCACCGCAACCACTGACACGACCTCCATCTACCAGCAGTTGAGCGCCTACCGGCAGGAGCGGCGATCCGACGTCGCCCAACTTGGCCAGGATCTGCAAGCCGGCAACCTGAGCGCGGCGCAGACGGACTTCAACGCCCTCACCACTCTCGGACAAAGCGGCCCGAACGCGAATGGTCAGCCTTTTCAGAACTCCACTCGCGCCCAGGATTTCCAAGCCATCGGTCAGGCGCTGCAGTCGGGCGATCTCGCCGATGCCCAGTCCGCCTTCGCAACTCTTGCCGCCACCTTCGGCGGCCAGGGCCCGCGAGGGCATGCCGTTGGCCCGACGCCGGTTGTGCCGCCGATCAGCGTGCCGCCGTCCACTGCAACCGGTTCCGGTGGCGACGAGATCGTCATCAACCTGGGGAGCGCGTCAAGCGCCAGCTCTTCGAGCGGTTCGACGACGCCGGAAATCGTAATCAACCTCGGCCAGGCGAGCAGCTCTTCGTCTGCTTCTCCCGAGGACATCACCATCAACCTGGGCGGCGCCTCCAGCACCAGCGCTTCGTCTTCCGCCAGCACTTCGACGGGATCGGCAACTCCCGAAATCGTAATCAACCTCGGCCAAGGCAGCGGTTCGCCATCCACTTCTCCCGAGGAAATTACCATCAACTTGGGCAGCGGCAGCTCCGGAGGGCAGATCACGATCGACGAGAATCAGGCGCAGAGCGGCAGTTCCAGCTCCGCCCAGCAACTCACCATCAACCTCAACCAGCAGAGCAATTACGAGCTCATTCTGAACCTGCTGAATTCCACCGCGACGGGACAGACAACAAGCGGTTCCAGCAGCGCCCTCAACGTGCAAGCGTAACTTTGCGGGCCAGAGTGTGGGGCGTGGCGCGCCAAGTGCGCAGCCGCAAACCCAAAGGGGCGTTTCGGAACACCTCCGCCGAAACGCCCCCAATCTCGTTCACGACATCGCCCCGCTAAAACGTCACCCGCACTCCGAGCTCGATCTGCCGCGGAGATCCGGTCGCGTAGGTGCCCGAACCGGGCAGCACGCGGTCCAGCCGCGAGGTACAAAACGCCGTCGAGCTGCCGCAGAAGCCTCCCGAACTCGCGTTATTCAGCGAACTGCCCGGCGCGGCGTTCAACACGCCGCTAAGCTGTCCCCCCGCGCCGCCGAAATTGGCCCAGTTAAACAAGTTGAACACGGAGAAATTCGGCTCGACCTTCACCCGCTCGCTCGCCTGGAAGGGCCGGCTAAACCGCAGATCCATCGTCTTCAACCAGGTCGCTTGCGCGGCATGCGACGGCAGCGGTTCAATCAGGGGCGCATAGGCGCCCAGCAAATGCAATTGCAGTGGACTGAACAAGCCGGCACTCAACAGCGCATTCCCCGCCGGCGTCAACTGCCCGGCGAGATTGCTGTCGTAAAACTTGATCACCTTGGTCAAATCGCTATTCGAGTATTTTCCCGTGTTTCCAAGAAATGTATTCGGCAAAAGGTCCCCGACCGTGCCGTCGCCCGTGATATCGCTGCGGAAGATCTCGCCCGCCACGCCGCCGCCATCTTGCTGCGGAATATACGCACTCAGCGGCAGCGGCGACGCCACATGAGCGATCATCGAGACCTTCACTCCATAGGACAGTTCCGCCGTCGGCATAAAGGTGAACTGGTGGGTGCGGTCCATCCCGGAAGCACCCCAATAGCCCAGATGCGGACGGTTGTAATCTTCCGCCACGTTCATCCGCGAATAATCCCCGCCGCTGCCATTCGGCTCCGCGATGTTGGTGCGATAACGGGAGAGCGTGTAGGCCAGCGCGACGTCGAATCGGCGCACCCGCCGCAGCGGGTTCAGCCCGCTGGCTCCGGCGTACGCCAGGTGAATGCCGGTATACTTCGAGCGTCCAGCCGGGAAGAACATGACGTTCGATCCCACGGCCGGATTAATGCCGCCAAACGACGCCTGCGCTTGACGCTGCGGGTTGTTCGTCTGCAGCACCGAGCACGGGAACGGTCCGCAGTACGCATTCGAGGAATCCAGTCCCTGGTGCGCAAAATCGGCGATGCTCGCATTGGACACTGCGTTCAAATAGCACTGCACCGAATACTGCGATCCGATCTGCGAACCGATCAGTCCGGCGCCGGCAAACGTCGGTGCCGGACATCCAACCGGCGTCACCGTCGCGCCGATCGCCCCCAACTCCGCCGCATAGGTATTGAGGTTTTGCTGCGGGTTGCTGCCATCCGTCAGATAGTTCGCGCCGCCCACGTGGTTGGTGTCAATCCCCAGCGGAAACTGCGTGCCGATCTCACGCACATAATCGGCGGAGAACACGCCGCGCTCGCCCACCTGACGCTGAATTCCAGCCGACATGTGCACTACGCGCGGCGTCTTGAAACTGGGCGCCAGCAAGCCGCCAAAATTGGCCAGGCTGTTCGCCAGGGAATACACGTTCGCGCCCGTTGCCGCCGTCTGTGCAGCCATGAACTGCGACTGCAGTGCCTCAATCGCGGGTGCGGCGGTCCCGATCGGCTGTCCGCAAATCTGCGTCGCGATATCCACCGTTTGCCCGGAGACCAACACCGAACTCACCGGCGTTCCATTCGGAAACAGCGCCGCTCCCGTCGGACAGAGCGTCAGACTGCGGTTGTATTGACCGCTCGACAAGCGGTTGACGCGATCCTGATAGGCGTTTTGCAGCAGAAAATTGTCGTAGAACAATCCGCCGCTCGCCCGCACCACGGTTCGTCCATTGCGTCCCGGATCCCAGGCCAGCCCCGCCTGCGGAGCGAAATTCAAATTCGGCTGCGCCACGCGCTGGCCGAGCGATTGCGGGATCGCCAGGTTGTTGTTGGCTGGCACCTGCCCGAATTGATCAAGAATGAAGCCTGTCGTGCACGGCGGATTCTGAACGATCGTGGTGTTGATTGCCGAACACGGAATCGGCGCCAGGTCGCTGTCGGTGCGCCCGGTGTCGCGCACGTAATTCACGCCGATGCTGAGGTTCAGGTTCCGAAATACATTGAAGGTGTCGCCCAGGTAGCCCTCGATCCTGGTGTCGAAGTGTCCGCCGGCCGAGCGGTTGAACGCCGAGTTCTCGCTGAAATTCCCCAGGCCGTTGAAGATCGTCACCGTGCCCACCGGGTAGTTCAGCGGATTATCCGCCGCTCCGCGCGGATCGCCGGCGATCAACGGCGTCAGGTTCGGATTGCCGTTGATGGCATCGATCGTATCCATTCCATTCGAACTGGTGACCGACGGCCCATAATTTCCAGGGGCAAAAAAATCTCCCTGCGCAATGCGATGAATCGCTCCGCCAAAACGTGCCGTGTGAAAGTTGCGAATCGTGCTGCCGTCGTAGCGCCCGAAAAGATCGCGCTGAATCGTCTGCCGCGGACCGGCCACGCTCGGCCCCAGAGCATACGATCCAATCTGGATATTAAAAGGCGCTGCCGCCGAATCGCCGAGCGCGGGATTCACCGCGTCCACCATCTTCTGATAACCGAAGCGCGCGCTGTTGGAGAGCTGCCCATGGTTCCAGTCCAACCCAACCACCGCCGCCGGCACATTGAATTGGGTGCGATTATTCGACTGACTGTTCGACGGTCCGATCTGGTTCGAGTTGTCGTAGCTGAGCCGCACGAACCCCTTCATGTTTTCGTTAAAGTTGTAGTCCAGGCGCGCCACCAGCATGTTCTCGCGAAAGAAAGCGCTCTGTAGGTTGATCTGGTCGGCAGCGGTCGTGCCGCACAACCCTGCAATGTACCCACCCGAACACGGGAACCCGAACTCCGCTGGCATGAAACCATCCTGCTTAGTGCGTTCCGCGCCGATAAACAAAAAAGCCTTGTCCTTGATCACCGCGCCGCCGCCGCCAAACCCATACTGCTGGCGGCTGTAATCCGAGGGCCCCGCCGGAAACCCGGCCAACCCGAGAAATTGGTCGCGCAGATTGCCAAACAGATTGCCGTGCCAGTCCTCGCCCCCGGAGCGCGTTGTCACCTGCACTGCGCCTGCGGCGTTCAGCGACTGAAACAGAGGCGGCGTAACCCGCGACACGACCACTTCCTGCACCGCCTCCGCTGGCAGGTTCATCGTCGCCGCGCCCCTGGTCTCATCCATCGCCTCGACCTGATCCATGTCGAAGTGCGTGGTTCGTCCCGACGAGCCGTCGATCGAAAGCGATTGCAATCCGCTCTTGCCCGGATCGAAAATCGCTCCATCCACCACCTGCACACCCGGCTCAACCCGCGCCCCGCCCAAATAATTGCGCCCGTTGATCGGCAGATTATCGGGAACCTCGCCGCTGAACTTGCTTTCCAGCCGCGCCGGCCCGGGACTGATCCATTGCAGCGAGAAATCCGCCTTCGCCGCCGTCCCCAACACCACCGCCACGCGGCTCTCGACCAGCCGCATGTTGCGGCCTTCCACCCGCACCACATAAGGGCCCGGCGGCAACGCCTCGGATACATACTTCCCGCCCTTGGTCGAGCGCACCATGCCCCTGGTTTCGGTTTCCGGCGAGGTGTAGAAGACTTTCGCCCCCTCCACGCCCTTGCCGTCCTCATCCCGCAACGTGCCTTGAATGGTGCCGGTGTTCGGATTTTCCGAAGTTTCGTCCTGCGCCCACAACGAACCCGCGAGCACGACAACCGTGACCACGGCAAAGAGCACAAGCGCAATCGGCCGAGAACGACGAGCCAGAGAAGGATCAACGAAAGAACGAGAAACCAGCACGTCAGAGCAATCGAACAAAACGCCACTCTCCTGGGGGCAGAACCTTAACTCGAATCGGGGAGCGATTCCAAGACTAAGGGTCTTTAGAGTCTTCTACTGAAATCGAATAGAACAGTTTACTAGATGCGCGCACTTCCCCGGGGCGATGTATGGGTTTTTCTCAAAGCGCGTGCCGCCGCCCCCCGAGTGCAGAACTGCGGCAGCGCCTCAAAAAGGCAAGTCGAGGCAAAAAAAAAGGAGCCGGAAGAATCCGGCTCCCTGGAATCTCTTCCATCAAACTAGAAGGTGAACCTAACCCCCAAGCGGATGGTACGGGCGGCCTGGAACAGATAAGGCTTTCCGTATTGAGTGTTGAGGGCGTTTCCCTCGCCGAACAGGTTGGGCTGATTGATCAGGCTCTGCACGCTATACGGAGCCTCGGCGTGAGCATAATACCCCTGGCTGGCGATGAACGAGCCGCCCGGCGACAGGAAGCTCTGGGAATCGTTAGGGTCGATCTGCTGACCGTACGAGGTCACCGCACGCTGGTTCAACAGGTTGGCGAAGGTCACCGAGAAGCTCAAATCGTTCCGCTCTGTGACCTTGTAGTTTTGCTGAATGTTGAAGTCGGACTGCGTGTACCAAGGGGTGCGCTTGGTGTACGGCGAACCGACGGTGATATTGCCCGTGGCGGGATCCTGCGTGACGTCCACCCACTTTCCGCGGTTGACGATATCGACCGGCCACGCACCGGGTGAGCTGTAGCCCACATCCATGTAGCTGGTGAGGGGCGAGCCGCTGTAGAGCACCTGGAAGAGGCCGAAGTCCGTATTCAACTTATGTCCGAACTTGCCCCAAGGCATTTCGTAGTAGGTGTAGCCCTTGAATGCGTTCGGGCGATCCGTCGGAAGCAGTCCGCTGGAGGAAGTCCCGTTCGCATTGAAACTAAAGTAGGGCTCGTCAAACGAACGGCTGTTGTTGGGCGAGTTGCGACCGCCGCCGCCGTCCGCGACGTCGGTGGTGGTTAGCCCGGTGTAGTTGCCGCGCAGACGGCTGTAAGTGTAAGAGGCCATCGCCATCCAATGTTGGCTAGCGCCTTTGGTCAGCCGCAGTTCCAAACCATCGTAGCTGCGCGATCCCGGGAACAGCTTGCTTGGAGGGCAAATACCAGAGACTGGGTCGCAAATCTGCGGCCCGACTGAGCCCGGTGGGACGTAGTTCGCGCAAGCGGTCGGGTTTGTGGCGGAACATCCGTACAGGAAGTTCCAGAACCCTGCAAAAGTGCTCCCCACGCCTTGGCCGGGATTGTTGATGACGAAGGTCTCGCCGATGGCCGGGTTGTACAGAGCTGAGTCTTCGATCACGTGATCCAAGCGACGACGGTCCCAGCGGGCTTCGAAGGCTAGATTTTTCTTAATCTGGTAGTCGATCCCGAACACGGACTCATGCTGTTGGTAGGGCTTTAAGCCGGGTGCGACGCCTTCCTGGGTTGCGCTACAGGTTGAACAGGTCGTCGGGAACGCCCGGAAGTTTGTGTTCTCGATGAAAGTCAATCCAGCCGGCTGAGTTCCACCCGGGAAATTGGCCTCGGTGGTGGAGTCGGTTCCGGGCCCACCGCAGTAGCGGTCCGGGCTCCCGCCATTAAAAGCGGGGTTGATAGTGCTCAGGTCGGAGGTGTTTAAGGCGTACACGCAATTTTGCCAGTACTGGCCGCCGAATGAGCTGATCGCCAAATTCAACTTCATGATGTCGTAAAACTTACCGTAGCTGCCGAATACCTTCATCCGGCCATCTTTGAAGACGTCCCAAGCGGCTCCGATGCGGGGAGCAATCTTGTCGCCCCAGCCGAAGTCGATGGGCCGGTTCTGCACGCCAGGGGCTCCGCCCTCGCCCGGCAGATACTCTTTGTCGAACCGAATGCCTAAATTGAGAGTAATGCCACGGCCGATCGTCCAGGCGTCCTGCGCGAAAATACCGTGGTTGAAGCTGGTCGCCTTTCCGAGAGAACCGAAGTCCTGAATGGTGACATAGCCATACTGACCGGTGCAGCCGCCGTACGTTGCTTCTAGGAGAAGGCACGCAGCATTACCGTTGGGACTGGTCGGGCTATAGTTGGCGCCGGGATTGTAGCCCGCGCTCGTGGGGTTTCCGTCTCCGATGGAATAAAGAGTTGCCGGTTCGTTCCAGTGTTGGGAAATATCGTTCGACATACGGTTGAGCTGATAGCCGAACTTAAAATTGTGCGTCCCACCCCATCCGCTCTTGAATACGGCGACGTCCTGGTCAAACTGGATGGCCTTATCCGCATTGCGCTGGGTATCGTTTTGGTTCTGGGCGGCATTGAAGTACCCGGTCGATTGCTGTAGCGAAGCGGGCAGGGTGGCACCGAAAGCGTCGGTAGCCCCATTAAGGCCGTCGGTTTGCCAGAGAGTGAGCTCGCCGCCGGTGGGGAAGCCAAAATCGTGGTAGTTCTGGAAATAATATCCAAAGCGCGTGGTGGAGACGATATGCTGGTTGATGGTGATGTCCGCGCCCACGTTGGTCGTGATGTTAGGAGCGGAATAGCCCAGACCGTGCGCATATGCGAACGCCGGTATTCCGTTGTTGACACACGCCTGACTCGAGGTACCGAAGCAGCCGGTGGAGACGTTTAACAGACCCGCTGTCGAATCGTTCTGCGGGAGATTTTCGCCGTCCTGGCGCTGGTACTGATAGAGCCAGGAACCGAAAACGCGGACTTTCTGTGAAACGGTGGCGTCAATGCGTGCCGTCGAGAAGTAAGTCTGGGTGTTGCGGGAGAACGCTTGCTCTCCACCGTTGGTGGGGCCGTAGTTGACCGTTCGTTCCTGGTCGTTCCACTCCGGATTAAAACCCAGATAGAAGAAGATGCGATCCTTTAGGATCGGGCCGCCGAACGTGAATCCGGGAAGAACGTCGCTCGTTTTGGGCTTAATCGGCTGATACTGCTGGTAACCCGCGTCGAGGTAGTTGACAGCGCCCGAAATGGCGCTGGGGAGTGAACTGGGGTCGTAGCGCTGAAAAGCCACCGGCGAACCATCCATGGCCTGATTCTCGAACTGCCCGAACACCGAACCATGAAAATTATTGCTGCCCTTCTTCATGATGACGTTGACCACGCCGCCCAGGGACCCGCCATGTTCCGCTTCAATTCCGGAGGTTTTGACCTGGACTTCCTGGATGAAGTCAAACGGGACGTTGCTGTGCGAAAAACCACCGGCGAGATCCGCCGTCTCCTGGCCTTCCACCAAATAGGAGTTCTCGGAATCGGAGCCGCCAGCGACCATGAAGCCGACGCTATTTCCGTTGCTGCCGTTGCCGGGAGAAGTGCCGCCAGTGCCGGTGCCGCCGTTGTAAGGGTTGCTGCCCGCCAAAGGCTCGTTGCGAGCGGCCGGCGCAAACTGAATTACCGACTGAAACGAACGCCCGTGCGGGACATCCTGCACCACATCCTCGGTGATGTTGGTGAGAGTGGTATTCGTTGTGGTATCGATGATCGGAGCCGCGGCGTTCACTTCAACCACGGTTGAACTCGAGCCAACATCAAGCTTGAAATCCACGGAGGGAAGGTGGCCAACTTCGATGACCAGACCGTCGCGCTTGGCAGTCGAGAAACCCTTAGCCGTGATGACAAGGGTGTAGGTGTCTGGCGGAAGGTTGGCAAAGCGGTAGTAGCCGCTGCTGTCCGTCTCAGTTTCTTTCTTGCCGGCCAGTGACGGCGCTGTTACCACCACCTGGGCATGCGAAACCACCGCGCCCGTCGGATCTTTCACAACACCCTGCAAACCGCCCGTGGTTTCCTGCGCGAACGCACCCGACACCAACAGCGCCAGGACCAACACAGCGGTCAAAATGCCAAACAGCACGCGAATCTTCGTCATGAATCTCCCTCCTAAGGGGACGGTACCAACAAAAACCGGTTGACTTACAACGGCCAAAAACACCGTTTGCTTCCAACAACTCGGTAAAACAAAAACCAAACAAACTTGTAGTTGTGCTTGCTATTGCAATTTACAATCCAAGGTCGATTCGCGTTGGCAGTTGTACTCTATATTATTGTAAACATGTAACTTATATTGCAATGAGCGGGCCAGACTGGAGGCTCTAAGCGGGCTAATCTATGGTTTATAGTAATGCTGGAACAGCTAGATTCCGGAATTACGTATCCAGGGAGGGGCTCTAGAACCATCCCTTGTGCGTGTAGTAGCCGGCGCGGTAGTGAGGCTGGTATGGACCGCCCGCGGGCGGGTTCGTCAGCTCCACGTGCAGTTGGCGGAATTCCGAACTTGAATCCGCAGAGTGCGGCGTCGGATAGTAGGCCAGCAGATACTGCGTCCGCAGCTCGTCGCTGATTTTCTGAAAGGCTTCGTCCAGTTGCGCCAGCGACTTGGCGTAGTAATATTTGCCGCCCGTATCCGAGGAAATCTGAATCAGCGCATGTTCGCCGCCCGTGTCGCGTCCCGCGTCGGCTTCGATCGGTACAATGATGATGCTATAAATAATCGCTTCCGCCTCCTGGGCCGCGCGCAGCGCTTCTTTGTAGTTCACCTGGCTCATCGTGTCTCCGCCGTCGGTGATCACGACCATCACTTTTCTTCCCTGCCGGCGGCCCAGCGCATGCGAGCCCAGATAAATCGCGTCGTAGAGCGCCGTCGCCGCGCCATTGTGCATTTTGTCGATGGCGGCGTCGATCTTCTTCAGATCCGAGGTGAACGGCACCATCAGGCTCACTTCTTCGCTGAACTTGTAGACGGCCAGCCCGTCCTGCGGCCGCACAATTGTGTGTGCAAACTTGCGCGCCGAAGCAAGCTCCAGCGGCAGATCTTTTCTGGTACTCAAGCTCGTATCCACGGCCAGCGCAATCGACAGAGGCAGCGCCGACTCCTTGTCAAAGATCGCGATCTTCTGCTCTTTGCCGTCTTCCTGCAGCACAAAGTTCTCTTTTTGCAGATTCGCCACCGGAGCCCCGCGCCCATCCGTCACCGTCACGAATACGTTCACCAGCTTCACGTCGATCTTGAAAGTGGTTTCCGGTTCCTCGGCCAACAGCCAGGAACCGGCAAACGCAATCAGCAGTGAGGTTGACAATAGCTGTCGGAAAAGGCTCATCAATGATTCCAGGAATTTCTAATAACTTAATGGCTGAAATGCTTCAACAACAATTTAAGATGCGCCCGACTGCCCCGCCGTGCCTCCCGGCCGCCGGATTTCTTCGGGAAATGCCTCTCCGTCGGCCCAGACCGCGCCATCTTCAAAGTATTCTTTCTTCCAGATCGGCACCGTTTTCTTGAGCATGTCGATAACCCAACGGCAGGCGTCAAACGCCGCGCCCCGGTGCGCCGCCGCCACCACGACCAGCACGCTCGTCTCCCCAATTTCCAGCCGGCCGAGCCGGTGGATGATCGACACGGCCCGCACGACAAAACGCGCCCTCGTCTCTGCCGCTAGAGCTTCCATCTGCGCGAGCGCCATCGCTTCATACGCTTCGTAATCCAGATAGAGGGTGCGGCGCCCCCGCGTATTGTCCCGCACCACGCCATCGAAAATCACCACGGCGCCGTCAGGCGGCCGTTGCAACCGCCCCACGACAGCGTCCCGGTCAATCGGTCTGCGGACCATCCCAACCTCGCCCGTTTCGCCCGAGCCGCCGCTGACCGGCGGCAACAACGCGACCTCATCGCCTTCGCGCAGCACGCGGTCCACCTCGGCATATTCGCGATTCACCGAAATCGCCAGTGACGGCATCATCGGTTCCAGCCGCGGCGCCACCCGTACACAGTGCCGGAGCACATCGCGCACCCGAGCGCCCTCCGGCAGTTCGACGGTCTCGCTGGACCGTCCGACCACGTCTTTCAATAGGCCAAAGAACAGCACGCCAATCTTCATCTGGACACTGGTTCCTGGCTCCAGTGTAGCGCGCCAACATCCCAAAGGACCTGTCCCTCCGTGTGGGAGTCCGTGCCAGCCCTCCCATTCGCCCAATTACCTCCGTAATGGTGCATTCGATATCGTTCCCGCTTACTCTTGTTAGCAACACTCTGCTATTGAGGAGGCGGTTATCGCTAACGCGGTCCAAACCGATGCCAGCCGCAGCGCGTCCGCTCGGTCTTTCCTGCACAGCCTCAACATTTTGGTCAAGTACACCCGGCTCTATGGTGTGACCCACAAGCGCACGGAAGGCCAGTTCGAGACGACGTGGAAAGAACTGCAAGAGGCGCTGCCCAAAAGCAATGACACGGGCTTTCTGCTCGGCGTCTCCGACAACAAGCTTCTTCTCGATGGCATTCCGCTCGAAACCGGACAGGCGGAGCGAAGCTTCGCGCAGTTGCTGAATGCCGCCGGGCTCTCCAGCATCATGTTTTCCCGCAAAGTCACGCTTGAGGACTTTACCCGTCTCGTCCGCGCCTTTTCCATGGGTGGCTCTAAAGCCCAGGACTTCGCCAAGCAAATCAAGGAGACCCTCGGCGATAACAAGGATTCCTCTATCCGCATCAACGAAGTCAAGTTCGTCGCCGCCGACCCCACCACCGGGGAGATTCCGCTGGCGGCCCAGATCGCCGCTCAAGCTCTCGGTCCGGAATTCAAGGAGTGGCTCAACGATCCTCAAAAACTTCTGCAGTTAATCGCCGCCGCGCAGGGCGCGAGCAATGGCAATTCCGCGGGTCCCGGCGGCGGCGCGCCCCTCGGCAGCGTCCCCAGCATTCCCATTCCCGCCGGCGTGACTGGCGGGCTGCAAACCGGCGGGCAGTGGACGGGTGGCGTTGTGCCCTTGCAGGAAGAGGAAGTAATCCAAACTATTCGCCTGCTCACCCATTTTGGCCAGGCGATGCAAGATCCCAATTCCTCCCAGGACAATCTGAAGGTCGAGCTCGGCAAGGCGCCCGAAGGCGCCAAAGTCAATCTCGCCCAGTTGCTCGAAAGTCTGGCCGCGCAAGCTTCCGAGAACAAGACCGCCGACGGCAACGACACTCCGCTCTTGATGAAGGCCGCCGAGAGCATGGCGATCAAGTTTGCCCTCGACCGTTATCAACGCGGCGATGTCAAGGTCAATGCCGTCCACGAGATGATGGAGCACATGAGCCGGCAGATGGATACGCTCCGTCAGATCTTGCGCGTCCAGGAAGACAAGATGTCGAAGCACGGCATCCTCATGGAGTCGCACGCTGACATTCTCGACCGCATGTTCTGGGCTGAGATTCCCGAGGCCGGCAAGAAAAGCGTTCTGCTCTCCAGCGAAGCCACCTGCGTGCCGCCCCGCAACATTCGCCAGTTCGTCGAATTGCTGTTTGACCGCGACGACAATGAGATCGCCGCCAAGATTCTTACCAACTACAGCAGCGGCCTCGCCGCCGAAGATGCCGAACCCCGCCGCAAGACCGCCATTGGCCTGGGTCAACTCGCCGACCTCTACGCGGTTGCGCCGGGTGACGTGATGCCCGACACCCTCGCTCTGATCGCCGAAAAACTGGCGATGGAAACCGATAACGAAATTCAGAGCCTCCTGAATGCCGCCTTTGCCCGCTTCGGGCAGGAAGCCTGCTCCCGCAAAAAATACAAGGCGGTCGTCGAGCTCTGCCTCTCGCTGGAAAAAATCGCCCACGAACGGCCCGGCATCGTACAGGATCTCCGCTCCCGTGTCGGCATCGAAAATCGCCTGCCCGAGATGATCGAGGAAGCCATCCAGTCCGACCAGGCGCCCGACGATTTAATCAACGTGCTGCAGCAGTTGCCCAAAAACTCTGTCGAGCACCTCGCCGACCGTTTTTTCCGCGCCCGGCGGCGCGTAGAATGCGATCGCATTGTCGATCTCGTCGGCGAACTCGGACAACCCGCCATCGACGATCTGCGCTACATCCTGGACACCGGACAACCCCGCCAGGCGGCTTCTACCGTCGGCCTGTTGAGCCGTCTTGCCGTGAACTTGCTGCTGGAGTCTTTGCCCGCGCGCATAGGCGACTTCAACCGTTTCTATCAGGACGTCATCGTCCGCCAGATCGCCTATGGCGCAGCCCCCGACCGCGGACGCACCCTGGTTGAACTGCTCGAACTGCTCGACGCCCACATCCTGCCCGAAGCCATCGACGAGATCGGCATGAGCCAGGATGGCAACGCCGGTTCCAGCCTGATCGCCCTCGCCACCGCGGGCGAAGCTCGCAATCGTCCTCCGTTTGTGCAACTGAAGGCCATCGAGTCCCTCGGCCGTTTGCGGGACACCGAAGCCATCTCCGTCCTGCGCACCATCGCCGAAACCAAGAAAATGTTCGGCTACAGCCAGCATCGCGAATTGCGGATTGCCGCCATTCAGTCGCTCTCCAAAATCGATCCCCGTTACGGCACGCAAGCTCTGGCCGAAAGCGGCCTCGAAGCCGCGGAACTAGCCATCGCTCCGCTCGATTCCGGCCCCGGATGTCCCTGGGTCCGCCAGCGCCGCTACGAACGCATCGTCTTGCAGCATCCGCTCTCGGCCGTGCTGTCGAGTTCCTGGGGCAAATCGAACATCGTCATGCGGGAAATGAGTCTCGGCGGCGGCATGGGCACGCGCAATGACAATCTGCGCGTCGGCTCCGAAGCCCACGTCGAAATCTCGTTGGGAGTGAAGAAGATCAAAGGCGAAGTTCTTCTTCGCCGCGCCCGCGTCAATGAAATCGGCTTCGAGTTCGTCGGCATGGACCTAGACAGCCGCTACCGCCTGCGCCGCGTGCTGGTCGAGGCCCTGCAGAAGATCCCCGACAACAGCGGCCCCAACTGGGACGGCGAACGCAAGAGCTAGCGTCAGGTCTCAGCTCTCAGGAAAAGCAGATCCAATAAGAAGCCCCTGCGCCAGGCAGGGGCTTTTCACAACCCTACATTCGTGACACAGGATACTTATTCCATCACTGTACTTTCAGGAAGATCATCACGAACGTGAACAATACCAGCGATTCGATAAAAGCCAACCCCAGCAGCATCGCCAACTGAATGCCTGCCCGTGCTGCCGGATTGCGTCCCAGCGCTTCGCACGCCGCCGCCGCCACTTTGCCTTGGCCCTGGGCTGCCAGTCCCGCCGCCAGCGCGATCGCGAATCCAGCCGTCAACGCCACCCAATTGGTTGTGGAAGCTGCGCTTCCGTTACCCTGCGCAAACGCCGGCACCGCCATCACCGACGCCATCAGCAATACCAACATCAACATTCCGAATTTCCGCATTGTTGTTTCTCCTTATAAATTGCCGCCAGGAGGTGGTTGACGCCGCGCTCTCAGAGTCGACGCCCTCACGCTGAACAGCAGGTGTCAAACAACAGGTGTCAGGCACCAGGTGTCAGGTCTCAGGAAAATCCTCAGCGGAATTTGCCGTTGATTTTCCTGAGACCTGACACCTGAGCCCTGAGCCCTTCTTTAATGTGCGTGCGATGTAGCCTCGCCCAGATACGCCGCCGCCAGCAGCACAAAAATATACGTCTGAATGACCGACACACCGATATGCAACCCTTCGAACACCAGCGGGATTCCCAGCGGGATGAGCGAGAAGAACACCAGCGTGACCATTTCGCCGGCAAACATGTTGGCAAACAGACGGACGGTCAGCGACATCACGCGCGCAAGGTGGCTGAAAACTTCTATCGGTAACATCAGAATGGGCAGAATAATCCGCAGCACAATCGGAATGTCTTTATCCTGCGGCCCTATGAAATGCGCCAGGTAACCAACCGGCCCGTTCTCGCGCACACCGTGGTAGTGATAGTAGAACCACGTAAACAGCGCGCAGCCGAGCGGCACAATCGGGACCGCCGTGGGCGATTCTAGTCCCGGCACCAGCCCAATCAGATTGCAGCTCAGAATGAACATCGCCAGCGCCGTCAGATAGGGAACGTACTTCTCCGAGTGATTTGAGATGGTGTCGCCGGCAAGATCAGTGACAAAGCCGTGGATCCCTTCCATCGCATGCTGCAACCCGCCCGGACGCTCCACCGAAAGCCGCACGCGGACAGCAATAAAAAATATCGTAAGCAGCGCCACCACCAGAAGTTCCATGGCAAAGCTGTTCGAGATGGGAGTCGCCGGATGCTTGGGATGAATGTGCAGCGCCTGCAGCAACGCCAGCACGGCCGGGCCGAAGAGACGATTTAGAAATGCGGTAAAAATCAGTTGTTCCATTTTTAGGACTTCAATTTTTCAGACTTCAGTACTACTTAGAATTTGTCATCCTGAGCGAAGCGAAGGACCTGCTGTTTCTTTACAGCCCGCACCTTACGACACCCGCCGGAACGCTGTATACCCCTCCCATACCGCCTCCACCATCAGGGCCGCCGCCGGCACGCACAAGCCCCACAGAAAACCGCGAAACGCCAGGGAAGAACCTTTGAATATAGCATAGGCAACCGCTGCCACCAACCCGTATCGCACCATAAAACGCAGCAGGATCCGACCGCCCTTTTCGCGGCTGTTCCGGTTGACGATGCGATCGGCCAGACTTTCCACTCCTCGCGTCAGCGAGCGGAAATTCACGTAGGAAACGGCCGCCCCAAAGGCAAACCCAATCGCTCCCGCCCAGCGGTCATACCAGAACATCGGTCCGAGCAGCAGAACGCTGACCACCAGAATATTGCGCAGCATGCGGGGAATGATGCGTTCGATAAGTGTCGCTTCGCCAAGCGACGCTTCGCCGGATGAGATTCCGCCGGAAGGATCGGGCGGCAGGCTTTCCGCGGCTCCGTCGAGATGCTCAGCGTCATTCATCTTCGTTGTTGTTAAACGCGCCCAAAGCCATGCGGATCACCTGCCAAAATCCAACTACCGCGCCAAACAGTAGGCCGACTAAGTAGAGCCACTTCGTATGCAGCCAGTAATCGGCCAACTTGCCCAGAAACAAGCCGAGCAGGACGGATACAGGAATAATAAAGCCGATCTCCGAATAGCGGGCAAAGGCGAGGAGACGGTCTTTATCTCTACCGGGAGGCTTCTGCATGCGGAAATTGTAATCCAGTTGCGAATGCGAGTTTGGAGAAGCTGCGGTTGGAGACCTTGAGACCCCCTTGATCTCGGTCTTTTGGAATCAAAGACTTGGCGCTCCTCTACCGCCAGGTCTTTGATAAATAAGGACTTACGAGTAAAGTATTTATAAATCAATAACATGAATGACATTGACGCGAACAGACATCGTGGGGGACAATGGCAGCCGTCTGATGCGCTCAACGAGCGCGGTCCAGGTTGAGTCATACTTGTTACCCAAGAGGGGTGATTGTCTCTCTTGTTCGTCCAGCCTCAACTTGACTTATTGACTTAAGCACAATTCAGGAGGGTTCACGTGACGCATGATTTTCGGCTGCCCAGCAGCTCCTATTGGATTGGTTTTGTTGTTCTGGCGGCCCTTCTTGTATGCGCGGGATCGCTCAGTGCGCAAGCGACCGCTCCTCGTTTGGCGGATGGCTTGGCTGTGGCGGGGCCGAATCGTCCTCCGCAAGTGCCGGAGGGCTATGTGATCACGCCGTTCGGTTATTTCCATCCCTCGTGCGTCCTGCGCGCGGTAGAGGGAGAGACGCTCTTGGCCGATGGGCGCATCGAACATGCGGATGGAACGGCCGATGCGAACGCTCCGGCCTGCGGGTATCCACGTTACTCGCCCAGCGGAGCCCTTGTGACGGAGGGCTTCTTGAAGGTAAACGATCGAGAAGTGCCCACAGTGAACGGCTGGCTTGAGAGCATCTGGGTCGATACGAGCACCTCGTATGGCAAAGTCAGTTCGACCTGGCCAGTGCCGCCGCAGCCGTCGATCAATAACGGCGAGACGCTATTTCTCTTCAACGGACTGGAGGACATCGACGCCGTGCAAAGCATTCTGCAGCCCGTGCTGCAGTGGTATGCGCCCGGACCGTGGGCCGTGGCCAGTTGGAACTGCTGCCTCAA
>PLUW01000048.1 GCA_003162935.1 Acidobacteriaceae bacterium | reverse complement strand
TATCTGCCGTTTCCGCAGTTGTTTGCTTTTGCTGGAGGGTTAACCAAAGAGGTAGGAGAGTTTCAGCGCGGCACCTCGCACGCTGGGCTGGATGCGGGCGCTCAACGGCTGGGAACGTTTATTTGCTACGAATCGATTTTTCCCGACGAAGTGCGGCAGGGGCCGCTGCAAGGGGCGCAGGTTCTGGTGAATATTTCGAACGACGGCTGGTATGGCGACAGTGGCGCCTGGAAACAGCACTTGCAGCAGACCGAGATGCGGGCGATCGAGAACGACCGCTGGCTGCTTTCGGCGACGAATACGGGGAAGACGGCGTCGATCGATCCTTTTGGGCGGATCGCGGCATCCACGGATCGCAAGATCCGCACGGCGCTGGTTGCGCCTTATGCGCTGGTTTCCGGTACCACGTTCTATACCCGGCACGGCGATTGGTTCGCGTATCTGTGTGCGATAATTTCGGCAGGCGCGCTGATTGCGCGCTACGCATTTTCTACTCGCGAGTGAGATCTCATGGCAGATGAATTGGAACAGCAATACGCCCCACTGAAGACCAAGGTCCACGACCTGCGGGAGTATCTTTGACGCCGGCAAACTGCGCCAGCAGTTCGCCGACATCGAGAAGCAGGCGGCGGACCCCAATCTGTGGTCGAATCCTGAAAAATCTCAGCAAGTGATGCGCGAGCGCAAGCGCCTGGAGAGCATGCTGTCGCTGGAAGGCGACCTGGCGCGCCGCACCGGCGACATTGCCGCCTATTTCGATTTGGCGGGAGAAGGTGAAAACGTCACTGCCGAATTGCAGCGCGAACTCGAATCTCTGCGCGAACTGGTCGACCGCGTCGAAACCGAGACGCTGCTTTCGGGCGACCACGACGGGCTGAACGCGATCATGACGATTCATCCCGGAGCGGGCGGGACCGAGTCGCAAGACTGGGCCGAGATGCTGCTGCGCATGTATCTGCGCTGGGCCGAACGGCAGGGATTCAAGACCGAGATGTACGACTACCAGCCCGGCGAAGAAGCGGGTATCAAGTCCGCGACGTTTGGCGTGATTGGGCAGTATGCGTTTGGCTACTTGACCAGCGAGATTGGTGTGCACCGATTGGTGCGGATTTCTCCTTTCGATCAGGCGAAGCGGCGGCACACGTCGTTTGCCAGCGTGTATGTTTCTCCCGAGATTGACGACAGCATCGAGGTCAACATCAAGCCGGATGACATTCGGATCGACACCTACCGTTCGAGTGGCAAGGGCGGGCAGCACGTGAATACGACCGATTCGGCGGTACGGATCACGCACATCCCCACGGGCTTGGTTGCCAACTGCCAGAATGAGCGATCGCAGCACAAGAACAAAGAGAAGGCGATGAGCATGCTGCGCTCGAAGATTTACGAATTCGAGCTGGAGAAAAAACGCGAAGTCACGAAAAAAATTGAGGATTCGAAACTGGACATCGATTTTGGATCGCAGATTCGGTCGTATGTGTTGCAACCGTATCGCATGATCAAGGACCATCGCACGAAGCTGGAGATCGGCGACGTGGATCGCGTGATCGATGGCGATCTGCGGCCGTTGATGCAGGCGTATCTACGGATGCGGCGGGAAGAGAAAAAGGCGTGAGCCGAGCTGTGCTAAAGCCGCCAGCCCTTGGATCCCGCTTGCAGCGCGCCTTCCGCTATGCCGCCGAGAAGCACGCCGGGCAGACGCGGAAGCAGACGGCGGTGCCGTATCTCTCGCATCTGATGGCGGTGGCGTCGCTGGTGCTGGAAGCGGGCGGCGACGAAGACTTGGCGATTGCGGCGCTGCTGCATGATGTAGTCGAAGATTGCGGTGGGATGCCGCGGCTGCGGGAAGTTCGCAAGATGTTTGGTCCGAGAGTGGCGAAAATCGTCGAGGGTTGCACCGATTCATTCGGCGAGCCGAAGGCGGAATGGGTGGAACGGAAGAAAGACTATCTGCGCGAGGTGAAGCACGCTGACGCCGAGACGCGACTAGTTTCCGCGTCCGACAAACTGCACAACGTCCGCACGATTCTCACTGATTACCGGCAGCAT
Organism: Acidobacteriaceae bacterium; assembly: GCA_003162935.1. Classification (GTDB taxonomy): domain Bacteria; phylum Acidobacteriota; class Terriglobia; order Terriglobales; family Acidobacteriaceae; genus Acidiflorens. Next base: position 5,184 of record PLUW01000048.1, on the reverse strand, counting down.
GGCGACGTCATCTGGACGCGGTTCTCCGGAAAGAAGGACGGCACGCTCTGGTACTATCGCGCCCTGAGCGATGAATATCAACGGCGCGGTCCGAATCGCATCACCCGCGAACTCGCCATTGCGGTCGCGGAATTGGAATCGGCGGTGAAGAAACGGCCATCGGCGAAGTTGTTGGCGAAGAACAAATCCGCTGCCAGGTCCGGGAGATGAATCATGTCCCAGATGCTTGATTTGATCCGCAATTCAGAGGTGCCGGCGAATCTGATGCACTCGGCGGCGCACGGATCCCTCTCGGTGCCGCCCGGGGAGACGATTGAGATCCTGGTCCATCTCGCGCTCCATAACAAAATGTTTGGCGATCAGGCGCGGTTGACGCTGGCGGGATGGGACGAGAAAGCCAGTCTGGCGGTGGCCGCCGATCCCAAGACCAGCGCCGAGGTGCTGGGTTATTTTGTATCCCCGGAAAATCTGCGTGTTTCCCTGCTGCCGGCATTGGCGGAGAATCCGGTGGTGAATGAAGAAGCGCTGGGCGCGCTGGCGGTATCGGGATCGCGCGCGGTGGTGGAAACGTTGTGGGCGAGCGCGAAGGTGATGCACTCTCCGCGGCTGTTGCACGCGTTGCAGCTGAATCCGAACATGCGTCCGAATGAAATTGGCGAGATTGCCAGCAAGTTGGCCGCTCTGGAAACCCGTCGTGCCGGAGACCGGAGTGCAGCCGAGGCCGTTGTTCCAGAAGAAGTGATCGAAGGTGCGGTAGCTAAGTATCTGGAAGAGAACGCGACCGAGTTGGCCGCCGAAGCCGACAAACCCTTCCATCCCTTGGGAATCGGCCACGAAGAGATGGGCCACGAAACAACGATTGCGGTTCCGCCAGAAAGCCCTGCGCCCGGTGCCGTGGTGAGCGCCGACATTGCGGAGAAATCGGCGGCGGGAAAGGCTGCGGCCGGCGCCCATGTTATGAAGAAGCCCGTTCCTGCGCACGAGGAACGGCGCGACAGCACGCTCCAGAAAATTTCGAAGCTCGGCATTCAAGGCCGCATCGCACTGGCGATGCGCGGCAACAAGGAGGAGCGGTCGATTCTGATCCGCGACTCCACCAAACTGGTAGCCCTGGCGGTACTCGATTCGCCGAAAGTGTCGGATTCCGAAGTGGAGAAATTTGCGCTGCAGAAAAATGTGCTGGAGTCGGTACTGCGCGGCATTCCGATTAAGCGGAAGTTCGCGAAAAACTACAGCATCATGCGGAACCTGGTGTTTAATCCGCGCACGCCGCTCGATCTCTCGCTCACCCTAATGAAAAACCTGCTGGTTCACGATCTGAAAAATCTGTCGGCCAACAAAGAAGTTTCGGATACGATTCGCAAGCTGGCCCTGCGGATGTTTAAGCAGAAGTTGGAGAAGAAGAACTGAAGGAAGAGTCGTCAGTCGCTGGTCGTCGTCGTTCGCCGTGTGGATGCGATCCAAACCGTGTTTTAACGGGAGATAAGCGCACAAATTGAAGCAATCCGATCCTATTTCCGAACTGCTGTCGCGGGCGAAGACGATCGCCGTGGTGGGATTGTCGGAAAACCCGATGCGCCCGAGCCATGGCGTTTCCGCCTACATGCAGGCGGTGGGGTACAAGATCATCCCCGTGAATCCGCAGATCACCGAGGCTATGGGAGAAAAGTCTTATCCGTCGCTGCTCGAGATGCCGCCAGAAGTAGCGGCGAAGATCGATCTGGTGGATGTGTTCCGGCGATCCGAGTATGTGGATGAGATTGTCGAGCAGGCGATTCAGTTGAAGATTCCGGCGATCTGGCTGCAGGAAGACGTGGTCAATGAACGCGCGGCGGAAAAGGCGCGCCAGTCCGGAATCTTTGTGGTGATGGACCTCTGCATTCTGAAAGAGCACCGGGCGCGATTTCGATAGCGGATCAAAGCGCCGTCAGGCTTTCTTTCGCTTCTTGATTTCTTCCAGCCGTTCGCGAATCCGCTTTTCCACCCCCTCATTGGTGGGGCGGTAGTACACGCGGTCGCGCAGGCTTCCGGGCAGGCATTGCATGTCGGCGACTTTGGCTTCGGAGTCGTGCGCATATTGATAGCCCTTTCCGTAGCCGATGTCCTTCATTAAGTTGGTGGGCGCGTTGCGCAGGTGCAGCGGGACTGGTTCGGCGGCGGTTTGCTCGACGTCTTGTTGCACCGCGCCGTAGGCGGTGTAAAGGGCGTTCGACTTCGGCGCTATTGAAAGATAGACGACAGCTTGCGCCAGCGCGAGATTGCCTTCCGGCATGCCGATGAAATCGACTGCGTCCCGAGCGGCCATGCACAACGCGAGCGCGGTTGGTTCGGCCAGGCCGATGTCTTCCACCGCCATGCGGACCACGCGGCGGGCGATGTAGAGCGGATCTTCTCCCGCTTCTAGCATGCGGGCAAGCCAGTAGAGAGCGGCGTCGGGATCGCTGTTGCGCACCGATTTGTGCAGCGCGGAGATGATGTTGTAGTGCTCTTCGCCGCTTTTGTCATAGAGCAGAACGCGCTTCTGGACGGCCTCTTGAATCGTGTCGCTGGATAGAGCCTTAGATCCGGCCTGCTGCGCAAGCGCTGCCGCCACTTCCAGAACATTATTGGCGCTGCGGGCGTCGCCGCTGGAATACGCGGCTATTTTGCGCAGGGCATCGTCGGAAGCTTCGAGATGCATCGCGCCGAGACCGCGCTCAATGTCGGTGAGCGCGCGGCGCAGAAGAACGACAATCTCTTCTTCGGTGAGCGGTTTGAGCACATAGACGCGGCAGCGCGACAGCAGCGCGCCGTTGATTTCGAACGACGGATTTTCGGTCGTGGCTCCGATCAGCCGAATGCTGCCTTTTTCCACGTGCGGCAGGAAGGCATCCTGCTGCGCTTTGTTGAAGCGGTGAATTTCGTCGACGAAGACGATGGTGCGCGTGCCGTACTGGCGGGCGCGATCGGCATCGCTCATGACCTGCTTGATTTCCTTGATGCCCGCGAGCACGGCGGAGAACTCGATGAAGTCGGCTTTGGTCATGCGGGCGATGATTTTGGCGAGCGTCGTCTTGCCCGTGCCAGGAGGTCCCCAGAAGATCATCGACGTGGGATCGTCGCGCTCGATCTGCACGCGCAGCGGTTTGCCCGGGCCGACGAGCTGCTCCTGCCCGACGAATTCATCGAGTGTGCGCGGGCGCATGCGGTCGGCGAGCGGACGGGCGCGTTCTGCGGCGGAGTCTTCGGGCGGGATGGGAGCGAAGAGATTCATACAATTTGTAATTTGCAATTTGTAATTGGTAATTTGAAACCGGCGCTGCTGCGCATTGATCTCAGGCTTTCAAATTACCAATTACAAATCACCAATTACAAATTCTCCTTGCGGCTTCGTACAGCACGATGCTGGCGGCGACTCCGGCATTGAGCGATTCGACTTGCGCGGCTTGCGGAATCGCGATTGTCTCATCCATGTCGCGCATCAGTTCACGGGACAGGCCTGCGCCTTCATTGCCGATGAATATGGCAAGCGGCCGCTTCCACGAGACTTGGGGCAAGGGAGTTCCACGGTGCGACGAGGTTGCGAGCAGGCGAACGCCTTTTGCGCGCAGCATCGGAATCAGTTCCACGGAAGAAATCTGCAGGAACGGCAAACGAAAAATCGATCCCGCCGAGGCGCGAAGAACCTTCCAGTTATACGGGCTGACAGTTCCTTCGGTGAAGAAGAGGCCGGCCGCGCCAAAGGCTTCGGCGGAGCGCAGAAGCGTCCCCAGGTTGCCGGGGTCCTGCAAGCCTGCGGCCACGAGCAGCGGGCCGTCATTTGCGCGATCGAGCAACAGAGCGACAGACGAAACTGGCATTTTAAGCAGCGCCGCGACACCTTGGGGCGCGTCGCTGGGCACGATGGAGTTGAAGAGTGCATTCGGCAAGATGAGCGTTTCGGTGCATGCGTTGATCTGGGGCAGAAGTTTTTCGGCAAGCGGGCGCGCCGATTCGCTGAAAAATACGCTCTCCAATTGCTGGCCGCTGCGCAACGCTTCCTCCAGCAGTTTGACGCCTTCGATGGCACATTCACCGCGCACAGTCGGTTCGGCGCGGCGGAATGCCAACCGCAATTCCTTCAGCCGCTGGTTGTGGCGTCCGGCGACCGCGCGCAAACGGTCGGCTTGGCTGCTGGTTCGCGCGGGCTTTGCCTCGACCTTGGCGTCCTGCTTCATCGATTGGTTCCGGGAACAGGATGTATGGTACATTTCATTGTTTACACGGACAATGCCTTAAGCCGAAAATCAGAAAGGTACCAGAGTGCGCGCGGAAATCCTAAAAATTCATGCTGAAACACCCGAAGCTTCGCTGATCAAGTATGCCGCCGAGCAGATTCTGGCCGGTCAGGTACTGGGCATGCCGACGGACACGTTCTATGGGTTGGCGGCCGATCCGTTCAACCTGCGCGCGGTGGAGCGGGTCTATGAGATCAAATCGCGTTTGCGCCATAAGCCGCTTTCGCTGCTGATCGAGAACGTGGACCAGGCGGAAGAATTCGCCAAGCCTTTGCCCGACGATTTCCATCTGTTGGCGCGGCGTTTCTGGCCGGGACCGCTGACCATGATCGTGCCGGCGGCATCGCATCTTCCGCTCAAAGTGACGGCCAACACGGGCAACGTGGCGCTGCGCGTGCCGGCGGCGGAGATTCCGTTGGCGGTGGTGCGGGCTGCGAAAATTCCGATCACGGCGACGTCGGCCAACCTGAGCGGCGAGACCGAATGCAGCACCGCGGACCAGGTGCAGGACCAGTTGCAGGATCGCATTTCGCTGATCGTGGATGGCGGAAAGTCTCCGCGGACAGTTTCGTCGACCATCGTACACTTCAAACAAGACGGCACCTGGCAGATTCTGCGCGAAGGCGCGATTGCCGCCAAGGATATTGTCGAAGCGTTATCTTAATAAGCCGGCCTCAAAGCGTCCCTGGCTGCTGTTGTTGCTGGCGGCACTGGGAGCTCTGTTGCTGTTTCTCGGCATCACCGGAGCGCGCATCGTGCGCGCCGCCGCCGAAGTGCCTGTGCACCAGGCGGATGCGATCGTTATTTTCGGGGCGGCGGAATACTCCGGCCGCCCTTCGCCGGTTTTCCGGGCGCGGCTCGATCACGGCTACGAATTATTTCAGCGGGGAATGGCGCCGGTGGTGATCACGACCGGAGGCGCGGCGCT
>PLUW01000008.1 GCA_003162935.1 Acidobacteriaceae bacterium | reverse complement strand
CATCCTTCCCCAAAACAAAAGGCCAATCCGGAAACCAGATGGCCTTTGTCGCAAGTGAACCGAAAGCTAGAACAACGCGGTCGGCCTTCTCTTCCAGGCTTTGCCTTTTTCTTTCGAGACGTTTTCGATGTCGTTGACGTAGGCTCCGGTCTGCGTCAAAACGTGGTGCAGGTCGTTGCCAACGCTGATGAAGGTGAATCCCTTGTCGAGGAACTCGCCGACGCGCGACGTTCCGAATAGAAAAATTCCGAGGATCACGTTGTTCTTGCGCGCCTGCTCGATCAATTTCTGGGTGGCCGCGTTCAGCTCGGGCGAGGTGTACATGTGCGGGAACTCGTATTTGTTGTAGAGGCCCATCGACATGCACAGATCGTTCTGCCCGAGAAACAGAATGTCCACGCCGGGGACGGCGGCGATCTCAACGATGTTCTCGATGCAGGAAGCGGTCTCAACCTGCATTGCGATGATGCCTTCGTTGTTCCAGTTGCCGGCGTAGCCGAGCAGTCCGGCTTTGTTCATGCTGCGCTGCGGAAAGTACACCGAGCGCGTGCCGACGGTGGGGTACTTGGTGCAACTGATGGCGTGGCGGGCTTCCTCGGCGGTGTTGATGTAGGGGACGAGGACGCCATCGGCTCCCAGATCGAGGGCTTGCTGAATGCCGGGGCGGTCGTCGTATCCGCCGACGCGCACTAGAGACTTCGCGCCGCCGTTGGAGATGCCGCTGAGCATGGCGGAGAGCTTTTCGTAATTCATGGGACCGTGCTGGGTATCGACCAGCAGCCAGTCGTATCCGCTATGCGCAAGTTGTTCGGCAACCGTGGGGCTATGGGAGTTGACGAACAGGCCCATCTTGGGAGAGCCTGCGCGTAACTGCTTCTTAAACTCGGTGCCAGTGAGAGCGTCTGCCATGCCTGAATTCTCCTTAGGATCGTTTTGAAAATGGTGTTCAGTGTAACGGACGTACGGCGCGCGCGGCCATAGGGAGCCCTGATTTTTCTAGCGAAAAGGTGACTGGAAGGCAGGAAGTACTGCTGCCATAGGAGGTACGGCGTGCCTCGTTACGCNNTATGCGCTGGATACAAGCAAATTCACAAGTTCCTGAAGGAGGAATTCATGGCTTCTGGTATGACCAAAACCCAACTCACCCGTCACCTGGCCGAAAAGCTGGAACTCAACAACAAGACTGCCGCTGCTTTCTTGGAGCACCTGGCAGACACGGCGATTAAAGAGACGAAGAAAAATGGTGTATTCGTTGTGCCCGGCCTCGGCCGCTTGGTGAAAGCGCATCGCAAGGCCCGCATGGGACGCAATCCGCAGACCGGCGAACCGATTCAGATCAAGGCGAAGACGGTGGTAAAGTTCCGCGTGGCGAAAGCCGCGAAGGACGCGATCGCGCCGAAGAAAGCATAGTTGGACGCGGAGATTTAAATCCGCGAAAAGTTAGAAACGAGAAAAGGCCGGCTTCCAAGTCGGCCTTTTTTCTCGCTCACCGGGATTATCACAAATTCAATGTCGAGCGCTCACAGACTCCACCAACATACCTAACGCTATACTGCGAAGAATGTCCGATGCTCCAAATCTTGCGGCCGTGCTGCGGCGTTATTGGGGATACCACGAGTTCCGGCCGAAGCAGGAAAATGTCATTCGCAGTTTACTGGCCGCCCGCGATACTTGTGTGGTGATGCCGACTGGCGGCGGGAAGTCGCTGTGCTACCAGCTTCCGGCGGTGATTTCGGGGAAGACGGCGGTGGTGGTTTCTCCGCTGATCGCGCTGATGCAGGACCAGGCGGCGCAACTGGCGCAGATGGGGATTCCGGCGGCGGCGATCAACAGCATGCAGAGCTCGGCAGAGCGGCGGGCAGTAATGGAGAAGGCAGCGCGCGGCGAGTATCGGCTGCTCTATCTTTCGCCGGAGCGGCTGGCGGCGGAAAATACCTTCGAGTGGCTCAGCAAAGTGCCGGTCGGCTTTTTTGCGGTGGATGAGGCGCATTGCATTTCCGAGTGGGGACACGAATTCCGTCCCGACTACCGGCAGTTGAGCCGGTTGCGGACGCAGTTTCCGGCGCTGCCGATTGCGGCGTTTACGGCAAGCGCCACGCGGCAGGTGCGGCACGACATTCTGAAGCAGCTGCAGATGCGCAAGCCGGATTGCTATATCGCCAGCTTCCATCGCGAGAATTTGCGATATGTGGTTCACGAGTGCGAGGCGCGAACGCAGATGGAATTGCTCGGCCGCGCCTTGCGGCAGTATGCGGGAGAAAGCGTGATCGTATATTCGCCGACGATTCGGCGGGTGGAGGAGACGGTCGAATTCCTGGAGGAGAGCGGGATTGCGGCGGTTCCGTATCACGCGAAAATGGAAGCGGCGATGCGGCGGCAGAATCAGGAACGCTGGATGTCGGACGAGGCTCGGGTGCTGGTGGGGACGATTGCATTTGGGTTGGGCATCAACAAGCCGGCGGTGCGGGCGGTGATTCATCTGTCGTTGCCGAAGTCGATTGAGCAGTATTACCAGGAGGCGGGGCGCGCGGGGCGGGATGGGCGTCCGGCAGATTGCGTGCTGCTCTGGCAGAAGCGGGACCACGTTCTGCTGGATTATTTTATTCACCAGATTTCGGATGACGCGGAGCGGGAGCGGTCCAGCGAGCGCAAACGGGTGATCAGCCGGTTTGCGGATTCGCATGGATGCCGCCAGCGGGCGATTTGTTTGCATTTTGGGGAGACTCCGAAGTGGGAGAAGTGCGGGGGCTGCGACAATTGCGGAGCGCGGCCGGAGTGGGTAAGCAATGTGAGCGTCGAGGTGCCGTTAGTAGCTGCGAGGGAGACTTCGTTTCCGTCTACTTATCGGTCATTGCCGAAATCCGGTCATGCTCGAATGCCGGCTGGGGCGCCGGAAGCCGATCCGGCGTTGGCGGAGTATCTGCGCGAATGGCGGCGGAATATGGCGCGGGAAAACAAAGTGCCTGCGTACATTATTTTGCACGACAGCACGCTGGAGGAGCTGTGCCGGCGGAAGCCGGCCAATCTCGGCCAGTTGAAACAAGTTCCGGGAATTGGCGAAAAGAAGGCCGACGTCTATGGGGCGGAGATTCTTCAGGCATTGCGAAACTTTGGCGAGGGAGCGCGCGCCGCGCCGACGGTAGCGAAAGAGCCGGCTCCGGCGGAGCAGACGCTGCGGCTTTTGCGTGAGGGGCGCAGCTTTGAAGAGATTGGCCGCCTTCGGGCGCGGCAGGTTTCGACGGTCGTTTCCACGGTGGCGAACCTGATCGAGAGCGGGCGGTTGAAGCTGGACCCGAAGTGGATTTCGCCCGATGCGCAACCGTTGATTGAAGCGGCATGTCTGGAGAAAGGCGTCGAGCGACTGCGGGACATCAAGGAAGCGGTGCCGCCGTATGTCAGCTTCGAGGACATCAAGCTGGTGGTGGCGCATTTGCGCGCGGAGAATCGGGTGCGGGCGAAGACGGCGTAGGCGTTTGCTCGTGTAGCGGGGCTTTGCCCTGCGGACGGGCGAGTCGCCCGTCCCCACACTTTCTAGACCCCTTTGGCGGCGGGATCCCAAATCAGTTTGTGAATTTGCAGGCTGAGGCGCGCGGGGACGTTGTCGGCGAGGATCCACTGGGCGAGTTCCTGGGGATCGAGCAGGCAGTGCGAAGTGTCGCGAGAGCCGGAGGCGGTTTTTTCGAATGCAGGCGAAAACAGAATGGCGTGGACGCGTTCGGCCAGACTGTGGCGCACGACGAAGTCGCAAGCGAATTCGTAATCGGTGCGGTCGGTCAATACAAACTTGATTTCATCGTGAGGGCGGAGCGCTTCGAGATTTTCGAGCGCGAACGTGTCCGGTTCTCCGGAATGCGGACACTTCACGTCTACGATCTTGATGACCTTCTTGGGAACATGCTTCAGGGGACGTTCGCCGCTGGTTTCAAGCAGCACCTGGTAGTCGGCGTCCAGAAGTTGCTCCATCAGCGGGATGGCCTCGCGTTCCTGCAACATGGGTTCGCCGCCGGTGATTTCGACGAGTCCGCCGGTTGGGCTTAGGCGGGCGACTTCGCTGAGCACTTCTTGCAGAGTCATCTTGCGCCCGCCTTGAAAACTGAATTCGCTGTCGCACCAGGAGCAGCGCAGGTTGCATCCGGTGAGACGCACGAACACGCAGGCCAGGCCGGCGTGGGTGGATTCACCTTGCAGCGATTTGTAGATTTCGGAAATCTGCATGGGGAAGCTGTCAGCTATCAGCCATCAGCTTTCAGTAAATTCGCGCTCCGCGCTACTCCGAGTATCTGGCTGTGGTCGTATCGGTTTCGAAAACGGTGACGTCTTTCACTCTCACCCTGCCGTTGGTTACGTTCTTTAAGCGGGCGTTGGTTTCGTCGTAGAAATATTTCGCCAGATTTTCAGCGGAGGGGTTGAGCACGGTGAAGGGCTCGATGTCGTTAATCATCTGATGGTCGAGACGGTCGATGGCGTGCTTCATCACGTCTTTCAGGTCTTTGAAATCGAGCAGCAGTCCGGCCTTGTCGAGTTCCGCGCCGGCAAGAGTCACACGGATCTTGTAGTTGTGGCCGTGCGGG
>PLUW01000034.1 GCA_003162935.1 Acidobacteriaceae bacterium | reverse complement strand
CGTTGAAGCCGATGATGATGGCGTTCGACGCTGAAGCCAGCAGCACGTCGGTCTCGGTGATGGCTCCGATGCCGGAGCGCAGCAGCTTGAGGCGGACTTTGTCGTTCGAGAGGCGTCCCAGCAAATCTCCCAGCACTTCGACTGAGCCCTGCACGTCGGCTTTGAGGATGACGTTGAGCTCTTTCATGCCGGCCGTTTTCAATTGTTCGGCCAGGCCTTCGAGCGAAACGCGGGAACTCTTGGCCAGCGTGGCTTCGCGGAATTTCTGTTCGCGGTATTCGGAGATGTCGCGCGCTTTTTCGCGGTCGGTGACCACGACGAACTGATCGCCCGCCTGCGGCAGGCCTTCGAGGCCGATGATTTCAACCGGGGTCGAGGGCGGCGCTTCCTTAATCGGCTTGCTGCGGTCGTCGAACATGGCGCGGACTTTGCCGTAGACGTTGCCGACCACGAAATTGTCGCCGGTGTGGAGCGTGCCGTTCTGCACCAGGATGGTGCCGACGGGGCCGCGTCCGCGGTCGAGTTTCGCTTCGAGCACCAATCCGCTCGCCGCGCGTCCAGGAGTGGCTTTCAATTCCTGGAGGTCGGCGGTGAGGCAGATCATTTCCATCAGCAGATTGAGATTGGTTTTTTGTTTTGCCGAAACATCGACGAACACTGTCTTGCCGCCCCACTCTTCGGGGACGAGGCCGCGGTCGGCGAGTTGTTTTTTGACGCGCTCGGGCAGGGCTCCGGGTTTATCGATCTTGTTGACGGCGACGATGATGGGAACCTCGGCGGCGTGCGCGTGGTCGATGGCTTCGATGGTCTGGGGCATGACGCCGTCATCGGCGGCGGTGACGAGCACGACGATGTCGGTGGCTTTGGCTCCGCGCGAACGCATGCGGGTGAAGGCTTCGTGACCGGGCGTATCGAGGAAGACGATCTCGCGCCCGAAGGCGGGAGACGATTTGTCGGTGATGGCAACCTTGTATGCGCCGATGTGCTGGGTGATGCCGCCNNGCTTCGCCTCCGGCTACGTTGGTGGAGCGGATGGAATCGAGGAGCGTGGTCTTGCCGTGATCGACGTGGCCCATGATGGTGACAACGGGCGGACGCGGGATGGCTTCCGCGCCTTCCTCGCTGCTCTCGACGGCGGCGGTGGTATCTTTCGCGGCTTGTTCCTCGAAGGTGATGACTTCGGTGTCGGCTCCGAAGAAGCGCGCCATTTCGCTGGCGAGCTCGGCGTCGAGGGTTTGATTGATGGTGGCGAACACGCCGCGAACCACGAGGCGCGCGATTACATCCTTGGCGCGAATGCCGAGCTTCTCGGCCAGGTCTTTTACGGAAATGCCTTCCGTAATTGTGATGTTGCGCGTGATCGGCGCGGGCTCGTTGCTGATGGACATGCGCGGCGGCGGAGTGTAGCCCTTCATCGGGCCTTCTTTGATTCCTCGCGGCACATATCTCTGACCGGGACGGCGCGACGGCGCACCCGGACGGGCACCTGGACGCGACGGTCCTGGAGGAGCCATTCCAGCTCCGGGGCCTACGCCGAGCGGACGCGCTCCGGCGGAAGGCACGCGCGTCGGATGCATGGGCCGACGTTCGCCGGGACGAAGCGGCGGACGCGGCGCTCCCGGCGCTAGCGGCCGCGGTGTACGCTGAAAAATTGGCTGCCCTGGGACGGGTCGACCGGGCGCGGAGCGCGCAGCCATGGGCGCTCCCGGCGCGGGAATCGGCGCCTTGTACACGGGACGCGGGCCAGTCTGCGGCATGATCATTCGCGGCGGCGCTGCAATGGGCTCGGCTGGTTTTGTCGGAGCGGCCGCTTGCATCTGCGTAACATTCGAGGGCGGCTGGGTCGCTGGCGGCGCGCTGCCTACCGGCGTCGCCGGCGGAATGCGTGGCGGAACCGCAATCGCTGGCGGCGCAGCACTGGCGGATGCTAGCGTAGCAGTCGTTGTTACCGGTGGAGTAATCGGAGCTTTGGGTGGAATCACGACCACCGACGGCGGGCGATACGTAGCGGCGACCGAGGCCGGCGTCACCATTCTCGGCGGCGCGGCAGCCGGAGCCTCGGTCACTGGTTTGGGCGAAACGGCCTTCGGCACCGCTGGAGCAGCGTGAACTTCGGCTCTAGCTTCCGCCGCGGGTGGCGCAGCCTGCGGCTTGGCGGGAGGGCGGACCGGAGGAACTTCCACCGCTACCTTTTGCTGAATGGCGCGCAGCACGTCTCCAGGGCGGGAGATGTGCGAGAGGTCGATCTTGGTTTTGATTTCTTCTTCGCCGTGGGCGGCACGCGAAGCAGCCCTTGCGGAACTTGGCACCGCGTCGGAGCGGCTGCGGAGGTGCTTTCGCACCAGGTCCGCTTCGTGATCTTCCAGGGAACTGGAGTGCGTTTTCTTCTCCGTGACGCCCACCGTAGTCAGGGTGTCAAGAATTTCCTTGCTCTTGACTTCCAACTCACGGGCCAGATCGTTGATTCGAATCTTACTCATCCGCTCTCGTTTCCTCTTGTCCTGCTGATCTCGTGTATCTAAGCTCGCATATCGAACCTCTCCGAGTTCGTGGTGCAATCGTACTTCGGTCGTTGGATCAAGCTTCGCGTTGGCGAGGGCCGCGCTTCCAGTCCGGATCGCAGTCCGAACTCGCCACTTCTGCCAGACTCAGCTCTGCTTTTCTTCCGGGTCTTCTTCCGTCGCCAGTTCGGCGTTTGCCGCTGGCGGCGCTGCGGTGGACTCCGCTTCGGCGGCCAACCTTGCCGCCTCCAACTCACCATCCCCGGGCGATACGGGTTCTCCGGTGTTTTCCGGTTCCACGCCTAACGCATCGGCTTCGACCGAGCCTTCGGTCAGCGATACCTCGCTGGCGGCCGCTTCGGTAGCCGCTTCTCCGGCGCTTTCCGGTTCCGCCGCAGCTACAGCCTCGCCGCCATCCAGGGTGGCGAAATAATTATTGACCGCGATGCTGATTTTTTCCACCGTTTTCGGGCCAATGCCTTCAATCGCTTCCAGTTGCTCGGGCGTCATATCGGCCAGCGACTCGACCGTGTTTACGCCCGCGGCCTTCAGTTTCTCGACCAGGCCTTCGCCGAGGCCGGTCACATTTTCCAGCGGAGTCACGGTCTGCGTGACTAGGGCCGACATCTGCTGCTCGACCTCCTGGCGCTTTTCTTCCTCGCTCTTGATATCGATCTTCCAGCCCAGCAGTTTGGCCGCGAGGCGGACGTTCTGGCCCTTTTTACCGATGGCGAGCGAAAGCTGGGTGTCGTCGACCACGACTTCGAGATGTTTGTCGGCGGCATCGACGATGGTGACCCGGCTGACTTTCGCGGGCTGCAGCGCCTTCTCCGCGAAGGTGACCGGATCTTCGTGGTATTCGATGATGTCGATCTTTTCCCCGCGCAACTCGCGGATGATCGACTGCACGCGCATGCCCTTCATGCCGACGCAGGCGCCGACGGCGTCCACGTCCTTGTCTTTCGACATCACTGCGATCTTGGTGCGCTCGCCCGCTTCGCGCGCAATAGCCCGGATTACTACCGTGCCGTCGTAAATTTCCGGGACTTCGGTCTGGAACAGAGTCTGCACCAACTCGGGCGCGGAGCGCGACGCGATCACGCCCGGGCCTTTGACCGCTTTTTCCACGCGCACGATGACCACGCGAATGCGCTCGCCGACGGCGAACGATTCCAGCCGCGATTGCTCCTTGCGTCCCATGCGGGCTTCGGCCTTGCCGATATCGAGAATCACATCCGGACCCTCGAGCCGCTTCACGGTGGCGTTCACGACCTCGTTCACATGTCCGATGTATTCGTTGTAAACGGTGTCGCGTTCCGCCTCGCGGACTTTTTGAAAGATGACCTGTTTGGCCAGTTGCGCCGCGATGCGCCCCAGAATTCCTTCGGTAACTTTTGGAATGAGCAGTTCGCCGCCGGCTTCCGCGCTCGGATCCAATTTGCGCGCTTCTTCCACCGTCACCTGCAGGTTCGGATCTTCCACCTGCTCCGGAGTCTCGACGATCGACTTCACCGCATAGGCATTGATCTTGCCGCTGTCTTTATCGAGGACGGCGCGCAAGTTTTCCTGCGTCTTGTAGTATTTGCGGGTGGCGACGACAATGGCGTCCTCGACCGCGCTGACTACAATCTGCGGATCAATGCCTTTCTCCCGGCTGACCCCTTCGATGATGTTGTAAAGCTCACTCGCCATAGAAAATCCAGGTTTCAGAGTTTCAAGGTCTCAATGTTTCAAGGTAAAAGCCGCGATTTGCCAGAGCACCGATTCTTTTGCTCTTTGAAACCTTGAAACTCTGAAACTCTGAAACCTTGCACTTGTCAAATTTCCGGTACCAAATTCGCCTTCTCCACGTTCTTGAACTCGATCTCTACTTTCGCGGCGTCGCCCTCTTTGGGGCGCATCTTTTTCTTTCTGGCCGCGCTTAGATCGAGCAGCAACTTTCCGTTCTCGAAGCTTTCCAGCTTCCCTTCAAAATGCCGGTTGCCGTTCACCGGCTCGCGCGTCATCAGCTTCACGCGCTGTCCGCGGAAGCGTTCGAAGTCAGACGCTTTCGTCAGCTTGCGGTCGAGTCCCGGAGAGGAAACCTCCAGCACATACGATCCGCCGGGCACCGCGTCTTCGACATCCACGATCGTGCCAAACTCGCGGCTGAACTTCGAGCAATCCTCGTGTGTCACGCCGTCGGGGCGATTCGCCGCCGGTGCCGCTCCCGGACGGTCGATAAACACTCGAAGCGCGCGGTGCTTGCCAGCTCCGCTGACTTCGACTTCAACGACTTCCAGCCCGTTCGAGCCCGCAACGCGCTCGGCGATTTGCCGGACTCTATCCAGATCAAGAGCCATGATTTCAGCAATTTGCGTCGGAAGGCCGCGCCAGTTCCGCGAGCAAACCGGCCCAAACTAAAAAGTGGGCTTGCGCCCACTGGTGTGCTTCGACAATCCTGACACTACGACACAACAGTATTCATCGGTAACTATACGCTGGCGGTGTGGAAAACACAAACGCGGCGGCTGGACGGCAACCGCTTGGCCGGGCGAAGCCGGGGGCGCGCCATGGGGTGCCGCGTGTGAGATAATCTGCGGCCATGCTGACTAGGGTAGCGGCAATGATTGCGATGGTGGTTACGCTGGCGGCTGCCGGTTATGTGTCGTTTGTTTTCTATCAAGACAAAGTTGAGCGGAAATTCGACAAAGCGGCTTCGCTCTGCGCGCTCTGCACCACGGGCAAACAAGTAGCCCAGACCAATTGGGACTCCGTTCAGAGCCACCTCGAACAGCTCAAGTCTCAGAAGAGAAACAAAGAGGCGGAAAAATTCGCGCAAGCACATGCCAGCGAGAAGCCCGATGACGCTCCCTGCACGGATTGCGACTTGCCTGGGCCGGATTACAACACGCCGGGCGCGGTTGCGGCGGTGGGATTGATTGCCTCGGTGGTTTTATGGGGAGCGGTGAAGCCGAAAGAACGGTTATGAAAGCAGCCTGCTACCGCAGCAGGATAAAGTTCGAGGCGACCTCCCGAAATGCGGCCAACTGTTTCGTTCGGGTAAGATCGTCCCAGCCAAGTTCTTTCGCCATCAAGTCGGCAACAGCTGGCGCCATCGCCAAAGCTGCGCGCGCATTCAGGAACAACGCTCGCGTGCGCCTCGCGAGAATGTCTTCCACGGTGCGCGCCATCTCGTTTCGCACCGCCCAGATTACTTCCGCCTTCCGGTAGGGCAGATCTGCGTGCAATGGTTGGTTGAGGGCGGGGTCGTCCTCGATCAGCTTGCGGATTTGGCGGGCATCGGAACCGTAGATTGCCAGCGCGGCGAACTCCGATGCGGCTTCTTCGTTCGCGCCGTGAAAGCCGTGGATGTGCAGATGCTGCGTGACGCAGAGTCTTTCCGGGAGCTGCGCCAGCGTTGCGGCCTGATCGACGCAGTCCTCGGCCATGTGGCGGTAGGTCGTCCATTTGCCGCCGCAGATGGTGACCAGGCCGGAGCGGTCGATTTGGATGACATGATCGCGCGACAGCGACGCGGTCCTGGCCACGCTGCTGCTGGACGCGCCGGTCGTGCCCGTCGTCGTGCTTGATGCCGTCCCCGCCGCTGTCCCGACTAGTGGCCGGATGCCGGCGAATACGCTCAGCACATCGTCGCGGGTCGGCGCTTTCGCCAGATATTCTCCGGCGGTTGCCAGAATGAACTCGATTTCCTGCTCTTGGGCAACGGGCTCGAGCGTTGCGGATGCAATGGGCGTGTCGGTGGTTCCTACCAGCGTGTGCCCGTGCCACGGGATCGCGAATAACACGCGGCCATCGCTGGTGTGCGGGACCATGACGGCGCTGTTGCCCGGCAGAAAGCTGGCGTCGAAGATGAGGTGAATGCCCTGGCTGGGCGTAATCATCTTCGCGGCTGCGGGCTCGGCCTTGAGGCGAAGCTGGTCGCTAAACGCTCCGGTCGCGTTGATTACGACTTTTGCGTTGGCGCGAATCGCGTTGCCCGTTTCCACGTCGCGGGCGGTGACTCCGTCGATAAATCCCTGAGCGTCTTTGGTCAGGCCCGTCACTTCGACATAGTTCAGCAAGGTTGCGCCCTGCTCGTATGCGGTCGCCACCATGTGGATCAGCAGCCGGGCATCGTCGAATTGTCCGTCGTAGTAGACCGCGCCGCCGCGCAGGCCTTCTTGCTTCAGGGTCGGGAGATGTTCCAGCGTTTCTTCTTTGGAGAGAATGCGCGAGGTTCCGAAGCCGTACTTGCCGGCCAGCAACTGATAGAGCTTGAGGCCCAGGCCGTAAAAGGAGGCTTCCCACCAGTCGTAATTCGGGACGACGAACGCGAGGTCGTGCACGATGTGGGGCGCGTTTTGCAGAAGGAGGCCGCGCTCCTTGAGCGCTTCCATGACCAGGCCGATGTTGCCTTGCTCCAGATAGCGCACGCCGCCGTGGGCGAGCTTGGTGCTGCGGCTGGAGGTACCTTTGCCGAAGTCGCTTTGTTCGAGGAGCAATACATCGTAACCACGCGCGGCGGCATCGATGGCAACGCCCACGCCGGTGGCTCCGCCGCCCACGACGATCATGTCCCAGGCGTGGGGATGGGATTCGAGGCGGCGCAGCATTTCGGATCGAGTCATAGCAATCCCGCGTTCTGGCAGGATAGCCTGAGCCGCGCGTTGCCTAAAGTCGCGAGCGGGGTTCATCCCCTTGTCCGATTACCGCGAGGGGGACGAGCGGGTCCCGAGCCTGCCTGGCCGCCGGGCCGGCCGAGCGGGATGCCCGGCGCTCCATCGGCAAACACATCCACGATGAGGACAAAGGAGTTAGTTAGCTTTGGCGTCCGAGTGTCATTTTTTGGCGTAACTCGGCAGTTATTACGACTTAACTGCTCGATAGCACAACGGTGGACTACAGTCCCCTCCGGATTTGTGGCATCTTACACAGATTAGAACGGAGGTTTGCCACCCCCAGCAGACCAGCCTTAGGCGAGCAAGGAACGTGGGGTTCCTAATTATGAAGAGTCTGGGGAAAGTCATTCGGTCTGTACAAGCGTTCGGCCGTGAACTCTCGCGACTATCGAATGCCCCGGAGCCGCAGCGCATGCCAGCGATTGGCATCGCCCTGGGCGGAGGCTTCGCCCGCGGCATCGCGCACATTGGCGTGCTCAAGGTTCTGGAGGAAGAAGGCATTCCGGTGCGCATGGTTGCCGGGACCAGCGTGGGCGCCATCATGGGCGCCGCGTATTGCAGCGGACTGACGATCGCGGAGCTGGAAGAACTCTCCCACAACGTTCGCTTCACGACTTTCGCGCGCTGGACCCTGTCGCGCTACGGCTTCGCCTCGAACGACCGCATGACGGCGTTCTTGCAGCGCACTTTGAAGGTGCAGACATTTGAAGAGATGCGGATCCCACTGGGCGTGACGGCTACGGACTTCAACACGGGCAAAGGTACGGTGTTTACTTCGGGTTCGATTATCGATCCCGTGCGAGCGAGTTGCGCGTATCCCGGAATGTTTCTGCCCGTCGAAATTCGTGGCAGCTGGCTGGTGGATGGCATGCTGTCGTATCCTGTGCCGACGGTCCCGCTGCGCGAAATGGGCGCGGAGCGCGTGCTGGCCGTGCAACTGAAGGGGCAATGGTCGAAGACGAGCGCGCCGCGGCATTACTTTGACGTGATCGGACAATCGTTCGCCATCGCGCAGGAGATGATGAGTTCGGTGTGGAGAAACGCGGCCGACATAGTGATCGAACCCGATGTCGCCGGCTTTGACTATGACGATTTCAAGCGCGCGGACGAATTGATCCGCGTCGGCGAGTTGGCCATGCGCGACGCGCTGCCGGCAGTGCGCAAATGGCTGGAGGTTCCGGCGGAAGCGGCGGCTCCAGTGAACGTGAAAGTGCCGGCGTTGATCGCCAGTCCAGTACCCGCGGACTGAAACCACGGAGCCAGCGTTACCCCGTCACGACGCCACGGACTGCTCGGCCTCGCGAGCGCTTTCGCGAGTAACGATTGCCTGAAATTTCCGCAACACCTCTTCGGAAAGCGCCGGCTTCCGATACGTGCCGACCAGTTCGTCGACGCGCTCACGCGCGCGCGTAAAGACGTCGCTCGCTGGCTCCGATCCGCGTGCGCTGCGATCGATGACGTTGGATGGCAGGTACTGCTCCTGCCGAAAAAGCGCGCGCGTCTCCTTAAGCTTGAGAAATTCTCCGGAGAGTCCGGTTTGCGCAAACATGGCAGTGGCCAGGGTTTCTCCGCCACGTTCTTCGATGCCTCGGGCTTCTATACCTCGAACCAGCCGCTGCGCCGACGCAATCGACTCCGCGTCGATGACGAGCTTCTCGACGCTGTGGCAGGCGAGCGATTCGATCATGCCCGCGCCGGAAATCATGTTGATGCCGGTGAGCGCTCCCAACATGGCGGAGCGGGCGCTCTCCGCGCCGGCCTGGGCGTCGACAAACTTCGAATCGGTTGCGACCAGGTAGCCGTGGGTTGGCAGCCCAAGATGCTTGCCGACTTCGGCGCACGCCAGGTTCAACATAGCGGTTTCGATGGCGCCCATGGGCGCGCCGCCGGTGCGCATGTCGAAGATGGCCGGAGCGCCTCCCCAGACTATGGGCGAACCGGGGCCGGCGAGTTGATGCAGCACGATGCCGGCGAGCGCTTCGGCGGCATGCTGCGTCACCGAACCGGCGAGTGTCACCGGCGCGGTGCCTCCAGCCAGCGGCATGGAAACTATTTCCGCGGGGACGCCGGCGCGGGCCAGGTCGAGCAGGTTGTGCGAACCGAATTCCGACCAGTTCAACGGAGGCGAAGGGCAGACATCGAAGACGGCGCGCGGCTTTTCACGCATCTTGTCTAGGCCGCCGCTGTCGGCGGCCAGCAGGTCGATCATGCCCTGGAGTCCGGCAGCGGAGAACGATCCCGTCACCACCGGCTTGTCGGAATGTTGCAGCACGACGAACAGGCGATAGAGATCGCCGATCGCGCTGGGCAGGTTGCTATCACTACATACGACGGCGGTGGATTGCGCGGCGAACTGTGGCAGCATTTCGGTGACCTGCACGAGGCGCACAAGGTCGCTCGTTTCGGAAGGCCGAGCTTCCATCGTTTCGGGATCGAACATCTGCACGCAGCAGGAGCCGGGATCGAAATGCACGTCGTCGCCGCCATAATGCACGGCCTTTTCGCCCTGGCGGTTGTACAGATAGAAATCCCGCGGAGCCGATGCCAGGCATTGCCGAACGAGGGGCTCGGGGATACGCGCTACTCCATTGCTGACTTCAACTCCCGCCGACTGCAGTAGCTCGACCACCGCCGAGCCTACGCGAACTCCGGGGTTCATCAGCAGTTCGAATGCCTCGCGGAGAATGCGTCCGATGAGTTCAGCGCTTAAGAGTTGAATTTTGGGTCTCATGCGGCGGCCGTTCCTTTGCCCATCAGGTTCTTTGCCAGTTCGAGCGCATCGATGGCATTTCGCGAATAGCCGTCGGCGCCGATTTCAGCCGCCCATTTCTGGGTGATAGCGGCGCCGCCGATAATCGCTTTTACGCGTGGCCGCATACCATTGCGGTCCAGGGCTTCGATCACGGCTTTCTGTCCGGCCATGGTCGTGGTCAGCAAGGCGGAGACGCCGACAATATCGGCATCGATCTCGCGTGCCTTGGCGACGAATTGCTCGGGCGTCACGCTGGTGCCGAGGTCGAAGATCTGGAAGCCGCTGGCGGAAAGAATCGTCGCGACCAGGTTTTTGCCGATGTCGTGGATATCGCCGCGGGCGGTGCCGAGGACGACCTTGCCCAAGGTCTCACGCTCGGAGCCGCGTTTCAGCATTTCCGGTTCAAGAATCTTCATGGCAGCCTGCATCGCTTCGGCCGAAGCCAGCAGATCGGGCAGAAACATCTGGCCGCACCCGAATTGATCGCCGGCGAAGGTGATGCCCGCGGCAAATCCGTGGTTCACGGCCTCGAGCGGATCGACACCGCTGTCGAGCGCCTGCTGCGCCAATTCCGCGGCCTTATCTGGCGCGCCGTCGATGACGCTTTGGCGCATTGCTCCGAAAAGTGGGTCCGACACAGAGCCTCCGTTTGAGGTCAGCCGAAGGATCAGGCCGATCCGGCGCGGATTATACGTCAGCGACAGCCACAAAAATGTGATCTGCGGCACATCGAGATTTTCCGCCTATCCGACCTGCACCGTCAGCATCGATATGGACCCTCCGTCGACGCCTTCGATCGGAAAAGTGACAACTTCGCCCTGCTGGCGGCTGCCCAGTACGTACAGCATGGGCAGGTAGTGATCGGGAGTTGGAATGGAGAGCTGAGCGTCTGGTCCGAGGCGTGCGTAATCGATGAGCGGATTGTATTCGCCGGCCACCATCATCTCCCTGGCTTCTTGCTCGAAGCGAACCGCCCAATCGTAGGGATCGGGCATGTGGCGTCCCCAGGCGTAAGCGTGGAGATTGTGAACCAGGTTCCCGCTGCCGACAATCAGAATGCCTTCGCCTCGCAGGGGCGCGAGTCTTTGGCCGATTTCAAAGTGGAAGGATGCCGGCTGGGTTTCGTCGATGCTGAGTTGCACGACCGGGATATCGGCATCGGGATATACATGTTTCAGCACAGACCAGGTCCCATGATCGAGCCCCCATGCGTTGTCGGATTTTACCGGCAGGGGTTGCAACAGGCTTTGCACTCTGCGAGCAAGTTCGGGATCGCCCGGAGCGGGATACTGCACGCGGTAGAGTTCGGGCGGAAAGCCGCCGAAATCGTGAATGGTTCGCGGAGACGTACTGATGGTGACGCCGGTTCCGGGGACAAACCAATGCGCGGAAATCGACAGAATCGCCTTGGGCCTGCGCGTTTGTGCGCCGATTTGCCGCCATCCCACGGTGTAGTGGTTGTCCGAGAGGGCGTTCATCGGATTGCCGTGTCCGAAAAATATCGCTGGCAGGATTTCAGACATATCTCGGATTCCTCGGGCAGACTCCTCTGTAGGCGGAAACAGTTTACACCTGGGATTTGAGGCCGCCCTCAGCATCCACTCGATGGGACTGCCGATCTGGCCCTTGGCGGTGTTATCCTATGCGGGATCGCACTGCCAGGGGCTTCTCCTCTTCATGTCCAATCCAGAAACGACCAACCCAAACATGTCCGAGCCGAGCATGTCGGAACCGAGTACGCCCGAGTCGACCATACCCGAGCTGTCCACCCTCAACCCACCCGCGCCAGCCAGCCCGCCGGTTGAGCCATCTCCATCCGAATCGCTTCCGGTCGAATCGTTCAAAGACATTTTTTCCAAATACGAGAAGAGCCATCCCCGCAAGCGGGAGGCGGGCGCACAGGGCCGCGAAGGCACGGTGATTACCTTGACTGCCGACTCCGTCGTGCTCGATATCGGATACAAGACCGAGGGCGTGCTGCCGCTCACGGCGTTTCCGGCCGACAAGCCACCAAAGCCCGGCGACAAGGTTCAGGTCACCGTCAAGGGGCGCGACCCCGAAGGCTACTACGAACTGACCCGCGGCAAGGTCGAGCGCCCCACCGATTGGGCGTCGCTCGAAAAGGCTTTTGCCGAGAAGTCGATCATCGTCGGCACCGTGACCGGCGTAGTCAAGGGGGGATTGAGCGTGGATATCGGTGTGCGCGCCTTCATGCCCGCCTCCCGCACCGGAACAAAAGACGCCTCCGAAATGGAGAAGCTGGTCGAGCAGGAGATCCGCTGCCGCATCACCAAGATCGATGTGGATGACGAAGACGTGGTGGTCGATCGCCGCGCCATTGCCGAAGACGAAGAACGGGCCGGCAAGGAGCGCCGTTTTTCGGAGCTTAAAGAAGGCGATACGGTGCAGGGCGTGGTTCGCAGCCTCACCGACTACGGGGCGTTTGTCGAGATCGGCGGAGCGGACGCGCTGCTTCACGTCGGCGAAATTTCCTGGCATCGCGTTAACAAACCGGCGGACGTGCTCTCCGTGGGCCAGCAGATTGAGGCGAAGATCATCAAGATCGATCCCGATAAGCATCGCATTGCCATCAGCATGAAGCAGATGCAACCGCATCCGTGGGATGCCGTTGCCGGAAAATACACCGCGGGCGAGCGAGTGCGCGGCACCGTCACGCGACTCATGGATTTCGGCGCGTTTGTCGAGATCGAGCCGGGCATCGAAGGCCTGATTCATATTTCCGAGATGTCATGGGGCAAGAGGGTGCGGACCGCGTCGGATGTGGTGAAGGTGGGCGAGACGGTCGAGGCGGTGATACTTGGAGTGCAGGCGCCGGAGCGCCGGATTTCTCTGGGCCTGAAGCAGGCGCTGGGCGATCCGTGGGTGGGCGCGGCGGAAAAATTCGCTCCGGGCACGGTGATCGAAGGACCGGTGACGAACCTGACCAAGTTTGGGGCTTTCGTGCAACTGACCGAAGGCGTGGAGGGCATGATCCACGTCAGCGAAATCAGCGCCGAGAAGCGAATCAATCATCCGCAGGAGGTGCTGCGGCAAGGACAAGTGGTCAAGGCGCAGGTGCTGGCGCTCGATGTCGAGAAGCGGAACATCCGGCTAAGCATGAAACAACTGGTTCCAACCAGACTAGATGAATACCTGGCCGAGCACAAAGAAGGCGATCTGGTGACGGGTCGACTGACCGAGGTCTCCGGAGCCAACGCGCGTGTGGAGTTGGGCGAAGGCGTGCGGGCTACGTGCCGGATCGTTGAGCGTACAGCGGAACGTGCGGCGAAAGAAGGCAAGGGCGCGGAAGCGGCATCTTCATCTTCATCCAAACCCGATTTGTCTTCGCTCGGTTCGATGCTGCAGACACGCTGGAAAAGCGGCGCTCCCGCCGCCGAGGCGAAACCGGATTCGTTGCGGGCGGGGCAGATTTGCAAGTTTCGGATTGTGAAGCTTGACCTGGCAGCGAAGAAGATAGAATTGGAATTGGAATAATCGCGGATTGCCTTCGCCCAATCGTCCGGGAAAGCTCTGATTCAGTGCTGGCGGGATTCGGCGGCTTAAACCAGAAGTTTGCTAACTCCCCGAGTTCACCATCATCAACGCAAACAGCGCGGGCAAATAAACAATCGTCGCCCGCAGCAATCGCCGCGCCGATGGTTTCGAAGCGACTGCCGTGGCCGGCAACTGCTGCGAGGCCATCCCCATCGATACCCGGAACAACGCCGCCCCCATCAGAATGGCGCCCACCAGATACACGCGTCCGGCCATGCCCAATGCGACCGGCATCAGGCTCACTGGAATCAGGACTGCCGAATACGCCAAGATCCGCCACACGGTTGACTTTCCGTCGGAATCCACCACCGGCAGCATGCGGATGTCGCCCTGGGCGTAATCCTCGCGATAGAGCCATGCGATCGAGAGAAAATGCGGGAATTGCCACACGAACATGATGGCAAACAGAATCAGCGTTTCGATCTCCAGCTTTCCGCGCACCGCCGTCCAGCCGAGCACCACCGGCATCGCTCCCGGAAACGCGCCCACAAACGTGCACACGGGCGAAACTTTCTTCAGCGGAGTGTACGCCGCCAGATAGACCAGGGCGGTCAAGAAGACCAATAATCCGGTGAGCAAGTTGGCGTAGACGGCGAGATACGCGGAGCCGCCGAGAGTTAGCGCCAACCCTACGATGGCCGCGTGGGCCCTGGTCATGCGTCCCGCGGGCAGGGGCCGGAGCGCGGTGCGGCGCATGCGCGCATCCACCTTCGATTCGAGAACTTCATTCAGGGCCGCCGTGCCGCTGGAAACCAGCGCCACCCCGAACAGGGCATGAAACAATCCCAGCGACCACGACGAAACGCCCATGCGGCGCGCGCCAAAAAAGTAGCCGCACCACGCCGTTAGGACGATCAAAGTGGTAATGCGTGCCTTGGTCAGTTCAGCGTAATCGCGCAGTCGCGCGGCAAATTGTTGCAACATGAACCCCACACTCGCCAGCTATTCCCGTCCGCCTTCATCCGGCGGTTTGGCTGGAACCGGCAGTTAGCAAATCAAGCCCAACGGAATTGCTGAAAATCCGAAGATCAGTATTCGTATCGCGCCTTCGAGTCGATGTCAAGCCAAAACCTACGGCGACGAGGCGTCCCGGAACGTCATAATGTTCGCACCAAACGACTTTGTAAGCAAACTTGCAAGCCCGTTGTGCGGCAGGGCGGCGGGTGCGCGAGCTAGCCTGTAGTTTGCTAAGCTTGGTGGCTATGACACCCCGTACTTCGCTTGCCCGGATGAGCTTTGTCTTTGTCCTGGCCACAACAATGTTGGCTGCAATCGCGGCTTTCGCACCATTCGTCGGCCAAGCACAGCATAAGAAGGAAGTGGTCTGGAGCGCGGACGAAAAGCCGATCGCCGACCAGATTCACGGGCTGCGCGCTCTCCCCGACGACGTTCGAGCGGGAACCACAAAAGATCTGGCGCTGAAGATCCGGAACCTGCCGCCGACTGAGAACAAACTGCGCCTGGCGGAGGGATTGGCGGGGCTGTCCACGGAGGGCGATTTCGGTCACGACGCGCTGCAGGAAGTGGCGACGACTTTGGCTGAGACTTTGCGTGAACGGCCAGTGCATTGGATACAGCCAAAAGCGGACGCGGGCGCGAGCGCCACGAGACAACCAGCTTCTCCGTATGTTGAACTGGCCTCCCTGGTGCGGTACGAGCATGTGGAGGCGCTTCCCTTTGACAATGACGAGGGTCAGTTTCGTGCCGCCATGGCGCGACTGGAAGCCGATGACCACCAGCGGGAGCATACCGACTTTACACTGAAGGATCTTTCGGGCAAGAGCTGGACGTTCTCGGAGTTGCGCGGGAAAGTGGTGCTGGTAAATTTCTGGGCCACATGGTGTCCACCCTGCCGCAAGGAGATGCCGGATCTGGAGACGCTTTACGAGCGCTTTGGGGCAAAGGGATTCGTCGTGCTCGGCATCTCCGATGAAAAGGCGAAAGAGGTCAAGCCGTTTATCCTCGAACACAAGGTTTCGTTCCCCGTGCTGCTCGACCCGGGAAGAAAAGTAAACGGCATGTTTGTGGTGGAGGGAATTCCGAAGAGTTTTGTCTACGACCGTGAAGGCAAACTAGTGGCGCAGTCGATCGATATGCGTACCCAGAAGCAGTTTCTGGAAATGCTGGAGAGAGCTGGGTTGGACTAGCGACGATGGCCGCAGGCCGGCCATCGCGCTGCCTAAGGAGGGACAAAATGAAAAAGAGAATCGCAGGAGTAGTCTTTGCGGTATTGATTCTTGTCGCGCTCGCTTTCGCGCAGGTCGCGATGAAGAAAGAAGCGCCGCCGAAACCGGCTTTGGGGCCGTCGCAGGTTCTGCTAGAGAACTGGAACGACATCGGGCGCAAGCTGATCGCAAGGGCGAGACGCCGGTCGCTGATACCATACTGTTCGTGCGACCGCTGCTCGACGTCCGCGACCTGACCATCGAGTTCCCGCAGTCGCTCGCTGGACGGGCGCTTTCGTCCGCTCATCCGGCCGGGCTGGGCACGACAATGACGGGCGCGGCGGCGGTGCGCAGCCTTTCCTTCTCCATCGCCCCCGGCGAAGTGCTGGGCTTGGTTGGCGAGTCGGGCTCGGGAAAATCCGTAACGTCGCTGGCGATCATGGGCCTGCTGCCGCTGGCGGCAGCCGTCACGGGTGAAATCATCTTTCAGAACGGGGACGGCGCGCCCACGCGCCTCACCAGTTTGGCGGCCGATCAACTGCGTCAGCTTCGCGGCTCGCGCATCGCCATGATTTTTCAGGAGCCGATGACTGCGCTGAACCCAGTCATGCGCGTCGGCGATCAGATTGCGGAGGCGGTGCTGGCGCACCACAGCGTTTCCAAGGCTGAAGCTTGGCGGCGAGCGGTCGAGGGCATGCGCGAAGTTGCCATCCCCGAGCCCGAGCAGCGCGCCCGCAGTTACCCGCACCAGCTCTCGGGAGGCATGCGGCAGCGCGTGATGATCGCCATGGCCATCGTCAACCGTCCGCAGTTGCTGATTGCCGACGAGCCTACGACGGCGCTTGACGTCACCATCCAACAGCAGATTCTCGATCTGCTCAATGAACTCCGCCACAAATTTGGATTGGCGATGCTCTTCATCTCGCACGACCTGGCGGTGGTTTCGCATGTGGCGGACCGCGTGGCCGTGATGTATGCCGGCAATCTGGTCGAACTCGGCGCGAAGGCCGCCATCTTTCACGCGGCCGCTCATCCTTATACGCAAGGGCTGCTGCGCGCGATTCCCACGCTGGCTACAGATCGCACAATTCCGCTCGCGACCATTGAAGGCGCGGTTCCATCCCTTGCGCACCCCCCCGCCGGATGTGCGTTCGAACCGCGCTGTGCGTACCGCGTTGCCGCTTGTGCTGTCGAGCCTCCGCCGCTGGTCGAGGTTGGTGCTGGACATTGGGCCCGCTGCCCGGTGGTGAATCCCCAGCGCCATGGCGTGTAACTTTCTTCGCGCGACTGCATCTTAATGGACGGCCCCGCGGAATGGGGCGACGAATCCATCACAATTCAACCACAGGAGATGTGTTTATGAAGAACATGTTTGTAAAACTGATGTCAGTCACCATGCTGTTCGGTGCGTTGGCGTTCGGGCAATCGGGCGATGCCATGAAGCAGGACAACATGAAGAACGATCAAATGCAGAACGACAAGTCAAAGTCGGGCGACACCATGAAGAAGGACGACATGGCGAAAGACGCCAAGAAGAAGAAGTCCAAGAAAGCGAAGAAGAGCGGGGATGCCATGCAGAAAGACGACAACATGAAGAAAGACCAAATGAAGCCGGACGACAGCATGAAGCACTAGACCGCCGCAAGACCCGATGTTGGAGTATTCACCGTAAACGTCTTTGTTGATACGCCGGGGGCGTATTGCCTGTCCAACAGTCTGGCCGCCGGGCGGGAACGCCCGGCTTTCCATTTTCTTTGCCGTTTTTCCCCGCTCCCTATCTATTCTTCGCTACTCCTGGTACTCGGGTTCGCGTTTCCAGCCGGAAAGCATGGAGTAGAAATTCGACCAGCCATGCAGCAGAACCATGATCAGGTGACCGGGGATGAAGGCGAGGAATCCGCACATCGCGGCGAAGTGCCAGATGCGGGTGAGGTGAAACCCTCCGAATAGAAACGCCAGCCCAGAAAACTGTGCGGGCTTGAACAGGACAAGGCCCGTGAGCAACGACAGCACGCCGAACCCAATGGTGGAGGTGTAGGCCAGCTTTTGCAGCGGGTTGTATTGGCCCGCCGCCGCCGGTTTGGGGCCGAAGAAAAAATAGTGTCTGGCCATCGGCCACACGCCGGCCACATCGCGAGGCAGGAACAGCATGGTGCGATAGTGGCCCCTGAAGACCTGATACGCCACATACAGCACGCCGCTGGCGACAAAGAACCACATGAAGGTGAAATGCCACTGCAAGGCGCCGCCGAGCCATCCGCCGAGCGTGACATATCTGGGTATCGTGAGCAGGACTTGTTCCGGAATCTTCGGCCCGAAACTGGGAAAGGCGCGGAAGATGCGCAGGCCGCTGGTCACCATCACGAACAAGCTGATGGCGTTCACCCAGTGCGTGATCCGAATCGGCAGCGGATGCTCGTAGGCGGCACGCACGAGCGAGGGATCTTCTTCCGCGGTTAACTCAATGGCTACTGGCGCCGAAGGAGCCGACTCCTGTGGAGCGGTCTGGTCGGCAACCATCTCCATTCTTGCCACGGTGGCTTCCACCGGACCGGCCTCGGCGGTTGGCACGGGATCGGGCTGCGGGACGGAATCTTTTTTTGCTTCGTTATTGTTATTGTTATTGCCATTCTCGTCGTTCGGCATCACAGGCCTCCGTACCAGCTGTAGCCCTGGTCTTCCCAGTAGCCGGTTTTGCCGGGCTTCAGAATATTGGTGACGCGAACGGTGTCGAGATACTTGGCCTGCTTGTATCCGAGCTTGGTCGGCATTTGCAGGCGCAGCGGCGCTCCGTGTTTGCGGTCGAGCGGCTGCCCATACATCTCGTAGCACATCAGCGACTGCGGATGCAGCGCCGACGCCATGTCGATGGACTCGTAATAATCGTCCGCGCATTCGACTTCGAGAAAGTTCGCACCCGTGTTCGCTCCCACCAGCTTCAGGAAGTCGGAGATACGCGTGCCGCCAAACGAGCCGACCACGTCCCAGCCCTCCACGCAGATATGGCGCGTATTTTGGCTGAGCTTCGGCAGCGCCTGAATCTGGGCCAGCGTGTATTCGCCCGGATGCTGCACGTCGCCTTCGACCGTCAGCGTCCACTTCTCCAAATCCACCTCGGGGTCGAGAACGTCGTAGCCGTTGTAGGGGAACTTTTCGAACGGCACAACTTCGGAATTCGAAAATGTCTGGGCGAGATGCTGCGAACGAAACGTCGCGCCGGAGGCCCAATCGCTGAAGCGAACTCCTTCCTCAACCAGACGGTCCCTCAGCTTCGGGATCGCGAACGCTCCCAGGACGGCGATGGGAGCAAGCTTGAGCAACTGGCGGCGACTCTTCCGCTTGAGTTCCTGGTCGTCGAGTCGAGTGATCATGAGCGTCCCTCTAGAGAGCAGACCTTAACACAGAAATAGGATGCGGGAGCAGGGGCGAAGTTTCATGGTTCGTCGGGGTCGTGGTCGCTGGTCGTTAGGAGTGCGCGAGGGGTTGATAAAACGATTGCAGCGCAGTCGTGTCGTCGCGGACACGGGCGCGTGGCGGAAGACACGCCAGTCCGCTCGCGACCCATCTTAACTTCATTCTTTTCAATCGTCTGGGTCTGGCCTCCGGCTTGCCTTCCTCTCTCGCGAGAGCATGGAGGCAATCATGGAAACGATGCTGCAAGGCCTGGTGATCGTCGGCGGTCTGACATTCTCGCTGGCCGCGTCTTTGCTGATTGAAGAACTCATATTTGGACAGATTGTACGGGTGGCGTTCGCGCGCCGCCCGGAAGCTCGCAAGCAAGACCCGAAGAATTGAAAGGAGCATTACCATGCTGTTGCTGAAGCATTTGCTGTTGAGCGTGGGGATCGCGATGTTCGCGATCGCCGCCGGAATTCTCTCCTATGACGCGTACCTGCTGATTGCCTGGCAGCGCCGGCGTTTGAACCCGGACCCTGAGGCAGGCGCGCCCGGACTTGCTCCAGCGATGCGCTGGCGTACATCGGTTGCGCTCGTGATGCTGGCGTGGGTGCCGCTGCTGGTCTCGGCGGGAATCGTCATCGTGCCGAGCGGAATGGCTGGCGTGCGCGTGAGCCAGACTAAAGGCACGCTGGCGGGGACGCTGTATCCGGGCGTGCACTTCGTGGTGCCGCTGGTCGAGCGCGTCGAACTTTTCAACACGCGCGACCAGCTGTTCACCACCGGCATCGGCGAAGATGCGCCGGCCAAGGGCGCGGCGAAAGGCGACGCGCTGCGCGTACAGGCCAAGGAGGGTCTCACGCTCGGCCTCGCCATCACCGTCCGCTACCAGATCGACCCCAAGCGCCTCGACTACATTGAGGCCAACCTGCCGCAGCCTCTGGAAAGGGAAATCGTCCCGCCTGTCGTCGCCACCGCGTGGCGTGAACTGGTGCCGGGCTATACGGTGCGCGAAGTGTTCTCCGCCAAACGCGAAGAAGTTCGGCAGCGCTCCGCCGAGATGATTCGCAAACGGCTGGGCGCCGACGGCATCGTGGTCAAAGAAGTCATGCTGCGCGACATCGAACTGCCGCAGGAGTATGCCAAGGGCCTCGAATCGCTGCTGCTGAAGGAACAAGAGAACGACCGAATGGGCGTGGAGACCGAAATCCACCAGAAGCAGGTGAAGATCGCTGAAGCCGACGCCGATGCCTCCAAAGTGCAACAAGTGAAACAGGCCGAGGGACAAGCCGCCGTCCGTGTGTTGCAAGCGAAAAGCGAGGCCGACGCCATGCAGTACACGCTGCCTCTGAAAAAGGAGCAGATCGAGCAATCGAAACTCGAAGCCGAAGCGCGCAAGGAAGCGACGGTGAAGAATGCCGAGGCGGCCGGCGAAGCCAAGCTCATCGACAGCAAGGCCGAGGGAGAACGCCGCAAGCTGCTGGCGCAAGCCGAAGCCGAGCGCATCCGCCTGACCGCCGCTGCCGACGCCGAGCGCATGGCGAGCGAGGCCGCGATCCTGAAGCAGAATCCGCTGTTGATCAACAAAATCGTCGCCGAGCGTCTCTCCGACAAACTCCAGATCATGATGGTCCCAGCCGACGGCAAGTTTTTCTTCACCAACGACGTGTTGCGCGGCATGGGCGCACCCGGCCACGTAAGCCAGGCGGAAGACGTGGAAGGCGATGGAAGACATCCGCAATAGACGCGGGTCCGGGTTGCGTAGGGACGGCCGCATTCGTCCGTCCCTGCTTGAAAATAACGATGCAGGCCAGTGGCCCACAACTAATGAGATGAACAGCCCATCCCTCATCCCGCGCTATAATCAGCCCATTCCACACATGCGAGCGCGAGCTTCCAGCGGTCTGCGGTTTGCTTGGCTGACTTCCTTCGTACTCGCGGCTGTTTTTCTTCCATTTTCCTTATCCGCTTCGCCGCTGGCAGACACCGCCCGCCAACTGGCCCACAAAATCGCGGCAGCCTCCGGCCCCGGCGCTTTCGCTCTCGAAGTCACGAACCATTCGTCGCTCGACGACAAAGCGGCACGCGAAGTGCGCAGCGCGCTCGAAGCGGAACTGCAGGCCGAAGGCGTGCAAGTCGCCAAAGCCGAGCAGGCGATGGGAACTGTCGAGGTCGTCCTTTCCGACAACCTGCGCGAATATGTCTGGTCCGCCGAGATCGTGGTCGGCTCCGACGAAAAGAAAGTCGCGCTGGTCGCCTTGCCCCGATCATCGACGGGAAGGCCTTTCGCTCCGGCGTTGCCAATCACTCTCAAGAAAACCCTGCTGTTCGCGCAAGAGCAACCAATGCTTGACGTCGCCTTGGTCGAAATACCCGGTGGATCTCGTCTGATTGTGCTAGGCAACAGCGTAGTTGTTATCTATCGCCGTCAGGGAAGTCCAGCTGGGCGATGGGAACTTGAATCTTCGTTGCCCATCGCCCACGCGCGCGCTTTTCCCCGCGACTTGCGCGGACGCCTGCTCCTGCGCCGCGATCATCTGTTCGACGTTTATCTGCCCGGGACGTTCTGCCGTTCGAACTCAGCCGCGCCGCTAACGCTCACGTGCAATGACACCGACGATCGAACGTATGAAGACCGAACTTACGACGACCCGTGGCCCCTGACGCCGGAAGATGGCAGCCTGCGCGCCTTCTATGCCGGCTCGCGCAACTTCTTTACCGGAGCGCTCTCTCCCGGCATTGGGAAGATCTCTAATGTTCCCGCGTTTTATTCGGCGGCGGCGCTTCCACACTCGACTTACACGCTGTGGGTGTTCGCGGCGGTCGATGGATCGCTGCATTTGGTCGATGGCATGACGGATCAGGCAATCCGCGACGCAAGCTCAAAGTGGGGTAGCGACGTGGCGACGGTGAACTCCAACTGCAGCGCGGGCACTCAGTTGCTGGTTTCAGACAGCGGAGATGCGCCGCGCGACAGCCTGCGCGCATTAGAGATTCCCGACCGCGATCCGTTGCCCGTCAGTGCGGCAGCAGAGTTCGACGGACGGATCGTCGCGCTGTGGCAAGAGAGCGGCGGCAACGCCGCAACCGCAATCATGGAACAAAACGACCAACGAAACGGCACAGGATGGTATGAGGCGTATCGCGTATCTGTTTCTTGCGGCAATTAGTCTGCTGGGCGCGTCTGGGAGCCGAGCAACTGCGGCGACGCGTCCGCACTATGGCGGCACCCTGCGGGTGATGATGCAATCGGCGCCCGACGCTCTCACGCTTCCAGCCAATGCCACGCCCGCCGACTACTGGGACCTCGCGCGCACGCTCTCGCTGGTCGGCGACACTTTGGTAAGCCTAGATGCACAAGGCCGCCCGCAGCCCACTCTCGCCGTGGCGTGGCAGAGCGACCCGAGCACGCGTCGTTGGCAACTCACCCTGCGCCGAGGCGTCAAGTTCCACGACGGCAGCGCCGCGTCGCCCGCGGCCGTGGCGCAGATTCTTGGCGCACTGCATCCCGCCTGGAATGTGCGCGCATCGGCGGATGCAATCTCGATTGAAACGGAACCGGCAACGCCATCCTTGCTCGCCGAACTTGCGCTTCCGCGCAATCTCATTCTCAAGCGCAACACGAATGGCATTCCAATCGGCACCGGCCTGTTCCTCGTCGCTGACTGGCAGCCCGCGAAACTGCTCAAGCTCGCCGCGAACGAAGACAGTTGGGAGGGTCGTCCTTTTGTGGATGCGGTAGAAATCGAATTCGGCAAATCGCTGCACGACCAGGCCATCGCGCTCGAACTGGACAAGACCGACCTGATCGAAGCCGCGCCGCAGGCGGCAACTGCGCCGCAGGGACATGGCGCGTCGTCCTCGTTGTCTTTGCCTGTGGAATTGCTGGCGCTGGTTTTCTCCACGAATTCAAAGGCGCAAGACCCTCGCGTCCGAGAGGCGCTGGCGCTGGCGATCGATCGCAAGCCGATTCAGTCCGTGCTGTTGAAGGGCGCCGGGGAGCCCGCCGCCAGCATCCTTCCCAACTGGATGACCGGCTACAGCGCCGTTTTCTCCGCGCAAGCGAATTTGCCACGCGCGCGCGTCTTGCTTGCGGACTTGCGGCAGCCCGCGCTCAATACGAGCTACCGTCTTAGTTACGACCCGCGCGATCCGCAAGCCCAGCTCATCGCCGAACGCATCGCACTCAACGCGCGCGAAGTCGGCATCGCCGTGCAAGTATCGTTGTCGGGAGCCGAAGACATCCGCCTGATGCGCGTCGTCTTGCCGAGTCCCGATCCCGCCACGTCGCTCGGCGAAGCCGCTCGGCAACTGGGACTACCGCAGAGCGAGTCGTCGACGCCTCGCTCCAACTCCGTGGACGATCTCTATCAGGCCGAGCGCGGGTTGCTCGCCGGATACGCCGTAATCCCGCTTTTCCATCTGCCCGTCGCCAGCGCGGCCGGCGCTCGTGTGCGCGGATGGACGCCCGGTCCGCTGGCAACCTGGAGTGACGCGGGATCGCCGCTGTCCGGCATTTGGTTGGAAACCCGTGCCGAGGCAGGCACGCGATGAGCTTCCGCCAGAAACTCCTGCTGTTATTTGCGGCGACCGTGTTGCTCTGCGTCGCGGTCATGTCCGCATCGGTGTACAGCACCATCCGGCGCTCTTTCGAACAGGCCGATCAAGTCCGTGCCCAAGCGGTTGCGGCGCAGTTTCAGTCCGAATTCCAGCGGCGCGGGTCAGAAGTTGCGCGCAAAGTCGAGTCGGTCGCAGCCAGTGAAGCCGTGCAGCGCATCGCTTTAGACATGAACCGCGGCGCAACCGACGCGGGCGAATACGTCGGCGACGCCCACACGCTCGCCGGTCAACAGCAGCTCGACTTTCTGGAACTTGTCGACAGCCGCGGCGTAATTCTTTCTTCCGCGCAGTGGCAGGCGAAATTCGGCTATCCCGAAGCTGCGCTTCCCGAAGGCCGCCTCTCGGAAGCGAAGACTCCCGCGGATGTGGGCATGGCCGGATCGTTTCTGAAACGCGAAGAATTGCCGAATGGCGCAACCCTCGGCCTGTTTGCCGTGCGGGTTGCCCGCGTCGGCGAACAACCTTTATACGTGATCGGCGGCGAACGCCTGGACCAGGGTTTTCTTTCGACGCTCGACATCCCCGCCGGAACGCGGGTATTGCTCTATCAAAACCTTGCCGCAGAATGGAATCCGAGGACGCTGCTTGATTTGAATGGACCAGCAGCGGGCGCCGACAAGATCGCGCCTTTGGTCGCGCATGCGCGCGACACGTTACAGGAATCTCAGGGCGTGATCAACTGGACTTCCGACTCCGCCGATGCGGAAGTTTTTCATGCCATTCCGCTCACCGGACCGAACCTGAATTCAGCAAGTCTGAATTCGGCAACTCCGATCTCGCCGAATCGGCAATTGCTGGGCGTTTTGCTGGTGGGCAGCTCGCGCCGTCCGCTGATCGAGTTGCAAAGGCGGATTCTCTCCACTGCGATGCTGGTTGGCGGCATGGGAATTTTGGCAGCCGTGTTGGCCAGCCTGTGGTTTGCCGCTCGCGTCACGCGCCCGGTCGTGTCGCTGGCAGAAGCTGCAAGAAGAGTCGCCGCGGGCGATCTCGGCGCCAAGGTCGACGTGGAATCGAGCGATGAACTCGGCGAGTTAGCCGCATCGTTCAACCGCATGACCGAAGATCTTGCGCAGCAAAAAGACCGCACTCTGCAATCCGAGCGCGTGGCCGCGTGGCGCGAACTGGCCCGGCGTTTGGCGCACGAATTGAAAAATCCGCTTTTCCCGTTGCAGGTCACGGTTGAAAACCTGATGCGCGCCAAACAGAAATCGCCGGAGATGTTCGAGGAAGTGTTTCACGAGGGAACTGCAACCCTGCTGGCGGAAATCGACAACCTGAAAACCATCGTCGGCCGCTTCAGCGAATTCTCGAAGATGCCGCAGCCGCAGCGGAGGCCGACCCACGTAAACGATGTGGTGCGCTCGGTACTTCGCGTCTTTCAAGCGCAATTGCAGGAGAAGAATCACATTGCCGTCCGCACCGAATTGGCCGACCCGCTGCCCGAAATTTCCGCCGATTCCGATCTGCTGCATCGCGCCCTGCAAAATCTGGTGCTCAACGCCATCGATGCCATGCCGCAAGGCGGAGAGTTGACGATTCGCACCGCCGCCATCGCCCATGGAGTTGAAGTTTCGGTCGCCGATACCGGTTCCGGCCTGACCCCGGAAGAATGCGAGCGCCTGTTTACTCCCTATTACACAACCAAGCAGCATGGCACCGGACTCGGCCTCGCGATTGTACAGTCGGTAGTGAGCGATCACGGCGGCAAGATTTCCGTTGCGAGCACGCCAGAAAAAGGAACCACATTTCGCATTGAATTGCCGTGCGATTTCTCGGCGCACTCCGCGTCTCTGCGGTAGATTTGGGTTTGCATTTCAGTTGACGTCAGAGTTGAGGCCAACGACCGTGGCGCAAAAAGCGCACCTGCTGATCGTCGATGACGAAGCCAACACGCTGGCGTCGCTTGCGCGCGCCTTTCGTCTGGAAGGCCACGAAGCCGCCGTCTGCGACAACGCCAACAAAGCTCTGGAACTGGCCAAGACACAATCCTTCGACTTGATCCTCTCCGACGTGGTCATGCCCGGCAAAGATGGGCTGACGCTTCTCGAAGAACTCAAAGCGCAAGGCGTGGCGACTCCGGTGGTCATGATGTCAGGCCAGGCGCACATCGAAATGGCCGTGCGTGCCACGCGCCTGGGCGCGCTCGACTTTCTGGAAAAGCCGATCTCCACCGAAAAACTCCTCCTGACCGTGGAGAACGCCCTGAAACTCGGCCGCCTCGAGCGCGAAAATCGCGATTTGGCCAGCCGCCTCGGCAAACACGAAATCGTGTGGCAAGGCGAGACCATGCGTCGCGTGATAGCGCAAGTGGAACGCGTAGCCGCGAGCGAAACCCGCATTTGCATTCTCGGCGAAACGGGCACCGGCAAAGAACTCGTCGCGCGCACGCTGCATGAGCGCAGTCCGCGGGCTGGGGGCCCGTTCATTACGCTGAACTGCGCCGCGGTTCCGGCGGAGCTGATCGAATCCGAATTATTCGGCCACGAAAAAGGATCGTTTACCGGCGCTGCCGGACGCCATCTCGGCAAGTTCGAGCAAGCGCAGCACGGCACGATTTTTCTCGACGAAATCGGCGACATGCCGCTCACCATGCAAGCCAAACTGCTGCGCGTGCTCGAAGAAAGCGAAGTCGAACGCATCGGCGGCGAGCGCGCCATCACTGTCGATGTGCGCGTCGTAGTAGCCACCCACCGCGACCTCGAAGCCCAAGTGCGCGATGGCAAATTCCGCCAGGATTTATTTCACCGCGTCTTCGTCTTTCCGCTGCGTTTGCCTCCGCTGCGCGAACGGCGTGAAGACATACCGGCGCTGGTCGAGCATTTTGCTTTGCAGGTGAGCGCAGTCAACGGATGGAAGCCCATGCCCTTCACCCCGGACGCGATGGCAGGGTTACAACAACAGCCGTGGCCGGGCAACGTCCGCGAACTCAGGAACGCCGTCGAGCGGCTGATGCTGCTGGCGACGTCCGACGAGGTCACCGCTGAAACAGTGGCGGCGGCGCTGCCCGTTTCTGTTGCCTCGCCTGATTCTGCGGCCGGCATCGGTCCGCTCGCCGACCGCGTGCGCGCCTTCGAGAAACAAACTATTCTCGCGGAGTTGAAACGCAATCACCACCAGATTTCAAACACAGCTCGGGCGCTGGGGTTGGAACGATCGCATCTTTATAAGAAGGCCGAGCAGGTGGGGATTGATCTGAAAGCGGCAAAGAATGAGGACGGGCACTAACCCCTCATAATTCTTATCCTGAGCGAAGCCAAGAGACCCTATGCACTCCGCGCCGCCCATACCCCACCGCCTCCGTTTGCATTTCCCCGCCCTCCCAGACGACAATCAGACCGTGCCCAGCACCAGCTTTTACCAGGACCCGCAAACCGTCAGCCCCTTCCGTCCCGGCGCGCTTGTGATCGCGACGCTGACCAACCCGCGCGAAAAATTCTGGGGCGCGATCCTCCATCTCGCCAGCGAAGGCCTCAGCCTGCGCGGCGTCGATATCGCCGGCTTCGACGAACTTGCTACCCAGATCAAGAACGGCGAGCCATTCACTTCCGGCGTCGTCTTTTTTCCGATGCATCGCGTGGAGCGGATGGAACTTGATCTTCCCGAAGGCGATATTCTCTCGCTCGCCCAGCGTTTCGCGCAGAAAACCGGACAAGACCCAGCGCCGATTCTGACGAGCGAGTTTCTCGCGAACCCGATCGCACACTCCCCAGGGCATGCCAGCGGAGAAAAATTGCGGTGAACCTACGGCAGATTCTGACCGCGCCCAACCAGCTCACGCTGCTGCGGATGATTTTCCTGCCGTTCATCGTCATCAATCTGGTCAAGCAGGATTTCAAGTGGGCGCTGGCGCTGTTCGTTCTTGCCGGATTGAGCGACGGCCTCGACGGCCTGCTCGCCCGCACGCTGCATCAGCAAACGCTGCTCGGCCAGTATCTCGATCCCATCGCCGACAAGCTGCTGATGAGCACCATGTTTCTCGTGCTCTCGATCGAACGCATGATTCCCTGGAAGTACACGGTGATGGTGTTCAGCCGCGATATCTCCATCCTGCTGATCGGCGGCGTACTTTTCATGATCGCCGGGCTGCGAGATTTTCGTCCCAGCATTTTCGGCAAGGCGAATACCTTCGCGCAAGTCTCGGCGATTTTCTTCGTGCTGCTGCTGCTCATCGAGCCCGTGCGCTGGGTCTGGATCGCGCGCATCACCTTCCTGCGCGCCACGTTCATCTTCACCATTGTCTCTGCCGTACACTACGCATTCCTGGTGCAGCACCGCCTGCACCATCCCCCGCCCAGCCTTGTTTCACAGTAACCGCAGATTGCGCGGACTCTTGAAAAGAGCACGACTTAGTTCTACTCAACCATCCCCACCGGAGCCAACTTCGCCTCGCGCAGCTGCCGATTCACCTGCTCCAATTGCGTCTGCTTGAACCGAGTCCACTCTGCAATGCGCGCCTTCACCTGCCGGCTCGACTCCTCGTAAACCGCAATCGCTTGCGCAGGCGCGGCGCGATCTCCGTTTTCAACCACGCGCAAAGCCGATGCCAGCGCCGTATTCGCGTCCTGCAGCCCAGGGCCGCCTGCCTCGGCATGTCCTTTCTCTTGCTTGAGAATCTTTCCAATCGCCGCTTGCGTCTCCGCCAGCGCCGCTTGCAGCTGCGCATTTTGCCCACCGAGCTTCTGCCGAAGCTCCGTCAGTTGTTTTTGCACCGATTCAATTTCGGCCAAAGCGCGGCGGGCGGCAATCGTTTCGCCAAAGATCTGTTGGCCCAGGCGCAACTGTTGCGCTAGCACCTCGGCGGTCGCGGGCGAGCGCGGATCCATGACGACTTTCAGCGGCTGATCCTGCGCCTTTCCGTCGACCGTCAGCCGCACCTGATAGATTCCGGGCACAACTTTCGGTCCGCTGGGATTGCGATACTCGGATTCTTCGTCCGCACTCGGCCCGCCGGAACTGCCCCAGGTAAGATTCCAAACAAAACGATGCAGCCCTGCGCTTTTCTCAACGGCTTCAGTTTTGGGAAACCAGCGCTCAGCCACCGCAAGTGCCGCGTGCTTAGCGGTCTTCCTGTCTTCGGAAGAAGAAGCCGAAGAAAACTTTCGGACGAGATTTTGCTGCCCATCGAAAATTTCCAGCTCCACGCGCCCGGCTGCCGATGGCAAGAAATAGTCGATCATCGCGCCATTCGGAGGATTCTCCGCCGTGGGCTCCTCGGGCGGAAGCGGCGTGCCCGTAAAAGAATCGCTATCCACGCGAATCGCCGTCGCCGGGCGATAAAGATAAAGACGAGCGCCGCCATCGCCGTGCGCTTCCAGCGCCTGACGCAGCGGCGTGATGTTATCCAGAATCCAAAAAGAACGCCCGTGCGTTGCAATCAGCAAATCGTCGCCGTGGATCGTAAGATCGCGAACCGAAGTGACGGGCAGGTTCAATTGCAAGGACTGCCAGTGGTCCCCATCGTCCCACGAGACGTAAACTCCAAATTCGGTTCCGGCAAAGAGCAGCCCTTTGCTCTGCGGGTCTTCGCGCACCGCGCGCAAGAATGACGGTGCGCGCAGGCCATCGGTGACTAGTTGCCAGGTCGCTCCGTAATCGCGGGTACGATAAATGTAGGGCGTCTGGTCGTCGAGCCGGCTGCGATCGACGGCGGCGTAGGCTACGGCGGGATCAAAGTGCGAAGCTTCAATCAACGAAATCTTGCTCCAGCTGCTCAGTCCCGACGGAGTGACATTGCTCCAATTCTTCCCGCCATCGCGAGTGACATGAATCAATCCCGTATCGCTTCCCGCCCAGATCAAATCGCGACGCAGCGGGGACGGCGCAACCGTGAATACGACTCCGTACCCTTCCCGCTTCGCATCCTCAAGACTCGGCGGCCCCGCCGCTTTCTCATCGCCTGCCTTCTGCGCGCCCGCCGGAATTGCCCCCGTAAGATCCGGACTAATCGTCTCCCAATGCAAGCCGCCGTCGGTGGTCTTCATCACATACTGTGTCCCCAGATAAAGCGTGGTGGAATCGGCCGGAGAAAGCGCCAGCGCCGTGGTCCAGGGCCCGCGATACTTGCGCTCATGCGCCGGCGCGTCCCACGCCACCGCGGGCCACGGGCTGATGTCCTGGCTGAGTTCTGTCCGCTTGTTGAAGCGCGACACGGTCCCGTAACTCCCGCTCAAATAAATTACGTCAGGATCTTTCGGATCGACAATCATGTAACCGCTTTCGCTCGCGCCCGCGGGAGCCCAATCGCGAGGCGTGATCTGACCGTGGCTGGTGCGGCTCGCGACCGCAACCGCGTCGCTATCCTGCTGCGCGCCATACACCGTGTAAGGAAACTGGTTGTCGGTGGTCACGTGATAGAGCTGCGCCGTCGGCTGGTTGTACCAACTGCTCCAGGTCTTGCCGCGGTCGAGGCTGATCGAGGTTCCCTGGTCCGTCCCGAGAACCATGCTCGCGGAATTTGCGGGATCGACCCAGATCTGGTGATAATCGTCGCCGCCCGGCGCGCCGCGCACGATCGAAATTGTCTTCCCGCCATCTTCCGAGCGGTACAGAGCGACATTCGGCATGTAGACGACATCGGAGTTCTGCGGATCGATGGTGACGCCGCTGAAATACCAGGCGCGCTCGGTAAGCCGAGGATCGGCATTGGCCAGCACCCAGTTGTTCCCGCCATCGTCGGAACGATAGAGTCCGGAACGATCGACGCCGGTTGGTTCGGTCGCATGTCCCGCTGCCTGCATTTGTGGCGGGGTTTGCATCTTGACCTGC
This sequence comes from Acidobacteriaceae bacterium, assembly GCA_003162935.1. Taxonomy (GTDB): domain Bacteria; phylum Acidobacteriota; class Terriglobia; order Terriglobales; family Acidobacteriaceae; genus Acidiflorens. The sequence continues at coordinate 5,016 of PLUW01000034.1, read as the reverse complement.
GGCTGCGTCTTGGTTTGCGCTTGAATCGAAATCAGCGCGTACACACGCTTGCCGTCCGGAGCAACCGCAACGCCTACGCGTCCCCAATCGCCATCCGGCAGCCCGTTTCCGACTAGACGTGTCCACGTCTTGCCCGCATCTTGCGAGCGATAAAGCCCGCTGCCCGGCCCATCGATCGGAGCATACGTGCTCCACGGAGGGCGATGCGTATGCCACGCGCCCGCAAACACAATCTGCGACGAAGCAGCGCAAATCGCCAGATCGGAAATTCCGATCTCCGATCCCAGATCGAGAACCCGCGCCCAATGCGCTCCTCCGTCGAGCGACTGAAAAACACCGCGCTGATCGTTGGGAGCATACGCGTGCCCCAAAGCGCCCACATACACGACGTTCGCATTGCGCGGATCAACCACAATTCGGCTGATGTGCCGCGTATCTTCGAGGCCAATGTGCGACCAGGTTGCGCCGCCGTCGGTGGATTTGTAAACGCCGTTGCCGAAGGAAAGCGAGGAGCGAATGTCACTCTCGCCGGTTCCAGCATAAATTGTCTTCGCGTCCGAAGGAGCCACGGCCAGAGCCCCGATCGAGCCTGCGGGCTGCCCGTCGAAAACCGGAGACCAGACTGTACCCGCGTCGGTTGTCTTCCAGATTCCTCCGTTGACCGAGCCGAAATAAAAAGTGTTGGAATCCCCCGCCACGCCAGCCACCGCCGCTGCGCGACCGCCGCGGAATGGGCCGATCAAGCGCCATTTGAGACCGTTTAGCAGCTCCGTCGAAACCGGCTGGGCCAAGGCTGCTACGGTGAGCAACAGGTAAACACACGTGGAGATACGCAGCGCGAAACGCAATCTGAAATTAAGCAAGTGCCGGACCCTCGTGGTTGATACTTCGGTTTGAGACATTCTATGCGCGCGGCGTGATTCGCGCATCTGCGTACATCTTGGGCCGCGCATTCCGGGATGGCTCGGCTCTTCGCAACCCGCGCATAACTTGCCGCCCGTGCCGATGCCGATGTCTAATGTCCCATGCTTCTCGACGATGTTGTTCTTCTTCTAATGCTGCTGGGGATGATCGTGCTGCTGCTTGCGCTTCTTCGTCACACTCGTCTCGGCCCGTTCCTGCACGAACGCATTGCCGATCGCCCGCGCCGCCGCCTCTTTGTCGCATCCATGAGCTTTTTTCTCACCTTCGCCATCGTGCGCGGAATGGTGTTTTGCATCCGCCACCAGATTCCGCCATTTCACTACATGATCATGGGCGGACGCCACGTTCACCACCTGGTTCCGGGAATTCTGATTCTGCTGGCGGTCGGCTATGGATGGCTGTGTGAATTTGGCACGGGCAGCGATTCGTCGTCGATCCTCGCCAGCATTTTCATGTCGATCCTTTACGGAGTCGGCGCGGCCCTGACTCTCGACGAATTCGCACTTTGGCTTAATCTGAAGGACGTTTACTTTGTGCGCGAAGGCCGCTCCAGCATCGATGCCGTCATCCTGTTCGGCTCACTTCTCGCTGTCGGTGGATGGGGCGCGCCGCTGTTCTCCGCTCTCGGAAAGGGCACGACGAAGGCAAATCATTAGCGCTTTCTTGATGGCTCCCGCGGAGGACCGGGATCTGGGGCACGAGTTCGACCCCCCTTTTCCGTGTGATATCGGTCACTGCACGCGGCGCGCCCCTGCGTACACTCCCAAGCATGAACGCACCCATCAAAAACGACCGCATCGAGTGGTTGCAAGGGCCATCGGCGGATGGCGCCGCCAAGTGTTCCTCCGTTCCAGCCGGACGCAAGAACCCGTGGCGATTGGTGCTGCTGGGAGCGCCGGGCGTGGGCAAAGGCACGCAAGCCGAGCTGCTGACGGAGCGCCTGGGCGCCTGTCATCTTTCCACCGGAGACGTGTTTCGCGCCGCCAGCAAGCGCAAGGACTGCGACCAATCTCCGGCAATGGTAGCCGCGCTCGACTACATGCGCCGCGGCGAACTGGTGCCCGACTCGACGGTCTGGGAGATGGTGCGCGAGCGCAGCCATTGCATTCTCGGTTGCGGCGGCTTCATCCTCGACGGATTTCCACGCACGCTCGGGCAGGCGGAATCGCTGAAAGAGTTGATGGAGACGGAAAGCATTGCGCTCAGCGCGGTGGTGAACTACGAACTGCCGTTGGATGAGATTGTCGAGCGCCTGAGCGGCCGGCGCACCTGCGAACAATGCAAGGCGGTGTTCCACGTCACCGAACGACCGTCGAAGGGCGGCGCCATCTGCGACCGCTGCGGCGGACGGCTCTATCAGCGCGAAGACGACCGGCCCGAATCGATCACCGTGCGGCTGGAAGCCTATGAACGCAGCACTGCGCCGCTGATCCAGTTCTACAGAAATCTTGGAGTGCTGACGCCGGTTGTGGCCAAGGGAACTCCCGACGAGATTCTGGGGCGAACGATGAAGGGGCTGGATCGGGCGAACGACCGGGTAAAGACGGCCTAGTTGACACCACAAAGCTATTCATTCCGCCGACGTTTTCCATTACGATTTCAGCCTGATGAATGCCGAAGCGCAGCAGCGTCTTGCCTACTTCCACGAGCGGCGTGACGCCATAGTCTCCACCATCCGCGAACTGGTCGAAATCGAATCTCCCAGCGACAACAAGTCGGCCGCCGACCGCCTCGCCGAGGTCATCGCCGAGAAGTTCTCCCAGCTTGGCGGCGAAATCCGGTTTCACCACGCCAAAGAGTTCGGCAATCACCTGCAAGTCAACTTCGGAGGCAAGGCGGCCAAGCCCGTCCTGCTGCTCGGACATTACGACACCGTCTATCCTCTCGGCACGCTCGTGAAAATGCCTTGCACCGTTGCGGGCGACAAGCTCACGGGTCCGGGCGTGCTCGATATGAAATCGGGCATTGCGTTGATGCTCCACGCGATCGCCGCGCTCCAGCAGTGGCATAAAGAAGACGGCCATGGCAACGAGAGTGGCGGCCAGTTGCCCCGTCCCATCAACGTTCTGCTCGTCTCCGACGAAGAAGTTGGCAGCGACTCTTCGCGGCGAATCACCGAGGCCCTGGCGAAACGAGCGGCTGCGGTGCTGGTGCTCGAGCCTTCCTACGGACGACAAGGCGCCGTGAAAACCGCGCGCAAGGGCGTCGGCGAATACCTCGTCAAAGTTACGGGCAAGGCTTCGCACGCGGGACTCGATTTCGAAAAAGGCGTCAACGCCATTTGCGAACTGGCGCGGCAGATTGAAAAAATCTCCGGCTTCACCGATCTGAAAAAAGGTTTGACCGTGAACGTTGGCATCGTCAGCGGAGGCTCGCGCACCAATGTGGTTCCCGCCGAAGCTGCGGCGCAGATCGATGTGCGCATTGCGCGGCTCAAGGACGCGGCTGGAATCGAAAAAAAGATGCGCGGCCTGCGTGCCTTCAACCGCAAGTGCAAAATCGAAATCAGCGGAGGAATGAATCGTCCTCCGATGGAGCGGACGGCGGGAGTCGCGGCGCTCTACGCGCAGGCCAAAGCCATTGCCCGCGAACTGGGATGGAACCTGGGCGAAGCGGCGGTGGGCGGAGGCTCCGATGGCAATTTCACGGCCGGCCTGGGCATTCCTACGCTCGACGGTCTTGGGGGCGTGGGCGACGGCGCGCACGCCATCCATGAGCACATTTTGATTTCGGAACTGCCGCGCCGCGCTGCGCTCATCGCCGGGCTGATTGCTGGTGTGTGAGCGGCGGCTCTTGCGGTATATCATTTCGACGACGATCTTACGATCGTACGACCATCGACCATGAATACCTTCGATCCGGCTGGAGTGGAATTCCTGCGCATCTCCGAGCGCTATCGGCAGATGAGCGATGAAGAAATCCTCGTGCTCATGCCGCAAAGCTCCGAGTTGACGCCTTTTGCGCAGCAGGCGCTGGCGAACGAGGTCCGATCGCGCGGTCTGAAGGCTGAACCAGAAGTAGAGGACGGGAAGCCGTCCGCTTCGCCGCCGCGTAAGGCCTCGCAGTTTGAGGCGCCGCAGTTTCGGCCTCCGCCAGCTTTCTTCAAGCCCGAATCTGCGGACCTCCGAGACTCGGCAGTTAGGGACTTTCTCGAGCCCGATTCGGCGTATGACGAAGACCGCAAACTGGTTGAGCTCTGCACGGTCTGGAGCGCGCGCGATGCGGCCAAAGTGCAGGCGATTCTCGATGAGGCGGGCATTCCATTCTTCATGGGACCGGAGAAAGCTACCAGCGTGGAAAGCGTGACCTCGAACTTCGCGAATGGAGTCAGCGTGCAGATCATGCGAATCGGCTTGCCCTGGGCTCGGACGGGAATGTCGCATTACGCGCCCGAGGACGATCCGACTCCAAAAGAGACCGCAGAACCCGAAGAGGTTGCGGTCCGCTGTCCCAAATGCCATTCCGAGGAAGTCGTTTTTGAAGGCCTGACTTCTGAGCCAGGAAAAGCCGCGGATGACTCTTCCCAAAAATACAAATGGAGCTGCGATTCTTGCGGCAATCAATGGGAAGACGATGGCGTTGCGAAAGACGCGTGAGGACGAACTGGTAGTTTCGACCCCCCTGAGATCGGTCTTTTGAATTCAAAGACTTAGAGGTGCATTCCTTTCAGGTCTTTGAGTTTAAAGGGCTTGCTTGTAAAGTCTCTATTCGTCAAAGACTTGGCTCATCTGTTCAATAAGTAACTGGACAAATTGCGCTGAAGATGGTTTTGGAGCCTGCGAGTTGGAAACCCGCTTGCTTGGAATCGTCTTCTATGTGGAGTATACTGTGGAATAGACTCAACATATGGAAATCGTTCAAATCGTGCTGGATAAGAAGCTGTTACTCGCCGCCGACCAGGCCGCGAAGCGCACTCGGCGAAACCGGTCCGCGCTGGTGCGCGACGCCCTGCGGGAACATCTCCGCCGATTAGAGCTGCGCGCCAGTGAGGAACGCGACCGCCAGGGCTACTCGCGACAGTCGCAAGCCGACGCGGAAGCGTGGAGTTGGGAATCGGAGGCAAGGTGGCCGGAAGAATAGCCCGAGGCCAGA
>PLUW01000026.1:10163-34310 GCA_003162935.1 Acidobacteriaceae bacterium | reverse complement strand
TTCGTTTGTGCCGACATGTCCATATCTTGGCGAGTATCCTGTCCAACCGATAGACCGACAGAAAAGAAGAAAACCAACAAAATGTCTCGTATCGACCGCATCCATCGCCCCCAAGCGTGATTTGAAAAAAAGAGTTCACGGTGCCCCAGCGTGCAGACTCCTCCGAACGCAGAGACAAAACTAGTTCTGTGGTTTCTCGTTGCTAGACGCGAAGCGGGGTTGTAGTGGAAAGAGAGCTTGAAGAAGGCGAACTGGAAAAAAACAATGGTTCGTGTGAACGACCGCCCTTAGTTTCAGCAACAACGTACGAGGGAAATGCGTGCAAATCTCGGTCGAGCGTATTCGCTCGCAGAATCGAAGGACTGTGACCGACCGCGCAACACTGATGACTTGCTGGTGCGCGGGCTGGTTGACCATGATTGTGGCACCCGGCGGGGATTGCTGATGCCGCAGCAGCCGACGGCAAAAGCATTTGGCTGCCGAGCAGCACTGATGAGCACAGCAGAAGGGCTGCAACGAGTTTTGAGCCGAACCGAGTCACTCTCCCCATATGATGCAAAACAAATTGCGAGTTTGCAATCACCTGATGCAAAGATTGCCCGCTGTTAACAGCCGATTTCACTTAAAGACCACTCCTGGCGCGGCAGGGACGGGCGACTCGCCCGTCCCCACACGCGCCTTTCGCCTTACCCTTGTGGCGGATGCAACACGCGGAACGTGCTGCCTCCATTCGACCAGACCAGCACCAGCGCATCCTGGCCGCTCTTCACGTCCGATAACGCCTGTGCCACGTCATCCGCGGATTTCACCGCATGCCGGTTCACTTCCATGATGACGTCCCCACGCTGCAAGCCGGCATTATCCGCCGGGCTGCCGGGCTGGACCTCTTCCACAATCGCGCCATGGACAGACTCCTGCGTTTGCAGTTCATTGCGAACGTCGGGGGTCAGTTCCGCGAGCTTCAGTCCCCAACGGCCCTTGTGTTCGCCGCTGGCCAAATCGGTGCCTTTGTCGCCGCCCAGCACTTCAAGCCTCACCGGAATGCTGGTCGTCTTGCTATCCCGCACCACTTCGAGATGGATGGTGTCCCCGGGCCGTTTTTGTCCGACCAGCATCTGCAATTGACCGGCGTCGGTGACCGGCTTTCCATCGAGTGCGGTAATCACATCTCCGGTGCGCAGGCCGGCTTTCGCTCCGGGTGCATCCGGCTGAACTTCGCTAATCACCGCTCCCTCAGCTTTCTTCATGTCGAAGAACTTCGCGTTGTCGGGAGTCACGTCGGAAATCTGCACTCCGATAAACGCATGCGTGATCTTGCCGTCGCGAATCAACGTCTCGACGGTAGGCTGCACTATCTGCGCGGGAATGGCAAAGCCCATGCCTGCGAAAGATCCCGAGGAGGAAATCAGAAACGTGTTGATGCCGATCAGTTCGCCGCGCGCGTCCACCAAAGCTCCGCCGGAATTTCCGGGATTGATGGCAGCATCGGTCTGGATGAACTCGCCCGGCTTGCGCCGGTCGCTGGCGTCAGGATTGGGACGGTTGAGCGCGCTGATGATGCCGCGCGTCACCGTGAAGCGGTATCCGTAGGGATTGCCGAACGCGAGCACCGTCTGCCCCGGATGAAGTTCAGCCGAGTTGCCCCAGGGCACGCTTGGCAGATTGGTTCCATCGACCTTAATGACCGCGAGGTCGGTCAGCGGATCGGCACCCACCAACTTTGCTGAAAGAACTTCGCGATTGCTCATGGTGACGCGAATATCGACGGCTCCTTCGATGACGTGATTGTTGGTAACGATATATCCGTCGGGAGAAATGATCACGCCGCTGCCCAGGCCGTGTTCCATACGGTTCTGCGGCTGCGATGGCATGTTGAACTGACGTCCGAATTGCTGACCGAAAGGACTACCCGGGCCAAAGAACTGCTGCATGTCGGGCATGCCTTCGTTCTCACCATGCTGCGGGTTTGCTTTCGAGGCGACGGTTACGTTGACGACGGCGGGTGTCACGCGCGCCGCCAGTGTTTCCATGGCCCGGTCGAGCGTGAGCAATGCCGCCACGCTGTTGTCGTCGAGCGGCGCCGCTGCCGGAGCAGGAGCTGCCGCCGCCTTTGCCGACTTCGCAAAATTGAACGTTGCCACCGACCCAACCGCCACAATGGCCAGCAGAGCCACTGTCAGACGCCGGGTTGCCGCTGCCTTACAACTTTCGAACCACGTCTTCATTGTCTTTTTCTCCTGTGATTTCATACCTGCAACTAATTATGTAGTTGCTTGTTGCAAAAATTTTTGCCCTAAATCGAGCTGGCCACCGGCACACTCACCACCCGTTGTTGAACCGCGCTCACAAACGTCACTCGCCACACTTGGACGCTCCACACCGGCGAATCGGAGCCTCCCCATTGTGTGGCTTCGACAAACACCAGCGTTTGGAACTGTGGCACGAGTTGTGGATCCGCACTCGCGCTTACCTGCACTACTTGCGCAGGCATCGGTTCGGCATTAAATCGAGCCGCGACTGCCGGTGCCGGAGCAGACTGGCGCCGGGCAACAGCATGCGTTCGTGCCGTCGAGGCACGAGTGGGAATGACCGCAACGCCCGTCATCGACCTTAGTTGCGACGGGAACTGCGACGGCAACGCCTGCGACCCGGTCTGCCCGTCCGCAGCCGTATAGACATGATCCACATTCGCCTGCATATCCTGGTCAAATGCGACGAACTGGGGTGCATGCGGAAACGCCGCCAGACAGAGCACGGAGAAAACGGCAACCATTGCCAGCGCCGGTTTCCACACCCGCGTGGCCGAGGGCCGGTTGGAGTCGAGAATCCGCGCCAGGCGCAGTGCAGCCTCGCTGGCTCGGTGTACCGCGGCCTGGGCCATCGACCATCGCTGATCGGCTGGCCCCTTCTCGGTCAGGCGATGCGCCAGGCTCTTTTCCAGCAGTGAGACCAGGCAAGTTGCGTACCCGCGCGGGTTGGAAGTTTGTGCCAGCACAGCGTCGTCGCAAGCCATTTCGCGTTCCACTGCGAGATGGCTCTCGATCCACCACACCGCGGGATGGAAGAAGAAGATAGCACGCACGATTTTCTGAATCAGATTGGTCCAGTCGTCGGCGCGGCGCAGATGCGCGAATTCATGCAGCAGGATGACGTTTAGATCCTCGGGCGATAGTTCGCGCAATGTCCAAGCGGGCAGAACGATGGTCCGCTTCCAGAAACCAAGGGCGGAGGGCACGCGCACTTCCTCCGAAGTGCCGACCCTGACTGCGCCGGAAGCACTGAGCCCTTCCAGCGTTCGCTGCACAATTGGGTCGAGATCCGCCGCAGCGACGGCCGTGCAGCTCCGCCGCAATTGCCGCAACTGCCAGAGCCCCGACGCCAAACGTGCCATGGCCACGCCCGCGCCCAGAGCCCAGGCGACAAAGACAAAAAGCGCCCAACTCCCCGGGATGGTAATCGCAGAGTGGAGGTGTCCCTGCGCCATCCCGAGGGCGGGCCACGTCCTTCCTTTGTCGGCGCCAACGTTGAATCCGCCCAGCAAAGGAAGCACAGCAACCATCAGCAATGCCACAAACCACACGGCAAAACGGGTTCCAGAACTTTGCTTTCGCAACACCCGCAGCAATATCCAGGCGAAGAATGCGATCAGCAATCCTTCGGGCAGCGCATTCAGAATGCGCCCGACCGAGAGCTGTGCGATTGTCTGAATCATCGTCTGCGTAGCGAGCCAGTTCATTTCGCGTCGCTCCGAGTAGCGTCTTTCTTAACCGTATCCGTTTGCACGAAGTCTTTCTGAACCAGCATCTCCCGCAGGTGAGTGATTTCCTCCGGGCCGATGCCCTGATCCTCGAGCAGGTTCAAAACCAGCTGTTCATGCGAGTCCTTGAAAAAACGGCTTACCAGATGCCGGATCTCCGACCGCGTTGCCTCTTGCTGCCCGACCAGCGGCGTATACACGTGCGCTCGCCCATCCTTAAGATGTTTCAGATAGCCTTTTCTCTCCAGAACGCGGATCGTCGTCAGCACCGAGTTGTAGGCCAATAGAGGCTTTTCCTTAATAGAATCAAGGACTTGCTGGACCGTACCCGAGCCCTTCCCCCAGAGCACGTGCATGATCCGAAGTTCGGCTTCAGTCAAAGTTTCCGATTGTCTCGGCGGCACCGGATTCTCCTCGAACTCTTAGACGCTTCGCGAAGCGAAAGGTAACTAATTGTTTAGTTGCAGGGAGGGGACAGGGGGTTGCCCCTGCGTCTTGCGAGGGCGAACTATAATCGATTTGACGGCCGATTCGAACATTCGACCAAGTCGCAACTTCACCACCGGTATCGGGGTTGTTCCCCCTGTTGATTGTTTTGCCGAACAGAAAGCGTACCCATGATTGCTGATCGGAGAGTAGTTCTCCTCGCCGCCGTTCTCACATCGATTGCATGGGGAACGTGCGACTTGTGGGGGCAGCAGGGCACCGAACAACCCTCCGTGCTGAACATTCAGCATTCCGTGACCACCTCGAAACTCGGCTTTCCGCAGTTTCTCTACATGTATCACCTGCTGGACGGTGTAAATTCCACCGCCGAAGCACGCGCTCTTACGGGCACAATTTCGCTTCAGAACTACAGTTCGAATTTCAGCGAAGTTCTGTGGTTACTGGCCTACTGGCAGGGCGAATGCCCAGTCGATGACCAGAGTCTGGCGGGGGCAAACTTTATTTGGAGCGACATTCTGAAAAACCCCTCGCAGTCAGTCTCCAATCTTCCAGTGAACCTTCATTTCCCCCATCCCTTGCCCATAACGGGGTGCATCGGTTTTGTTTTCGGCGGAGGGACGTTGGTGGCAGGCAAGGTTACGATGTCGGCCGACTTGGACCTGACGTACGAACCGTCGAACTCAGAGGCGAACACGGTGGTCGATCTTTCCGGCGAATATTGTTTTGGCCAAAACTGGGGCTGCGAAAATGCGACGACCGACGACAACAGAGGATTCGGAGTTCCGATCACCATGCCGGCCGGGCAGTTGGTGGAACTGTTCGGAGACATCTCCGACAGTACATTTGATGGGACCGACAACTTCGGGCCGCTTCCGACCGGCAAGTCGTGGGGCGCGGTCAACGATTTTTACCTGCTCCCCGGAGGCTGCGGACAGTTTGGGAACAACCTCAACCGCCAGGGCTTCCCGAAGCCATTGCCGCTTGCCACTCTCTACAGTTGGCTTCCGGACAACGCGCAGCACCTGGAGAGCGTGCCTCTGGAATATGAGATTCCGCCGGACGAAACCGGTCGGGCAAAGCTTCAGAAAAGGGTAGCGAGAATTTTCCCCGCTCCCGTAACCGTGAATGCCGGGGATTGCCTGGTAGTGATTTACGGCAGACAGGGTAACGGAGCGACCGACAACGAAACCCAGGTAAAAGCTGTATTGGCGCCGTAACCAGGGGGGCTGGCCGCCCCCGTAACTCAATAGACAACCTTGCCCGGCTTTTCTTCCCACTCCCGAAACGCCGCCAGCGCCTCCTGGCGCATCATCGGAATCATGGGAATCTTGCGCTTGGCGTGAGGCCGTGCGAATTCCGCGTAAATCGCGGAATCGTCGAATCCCGCTTGCGCGGCATCGCTGGCAAGACTGCCGTAGAAAACTCGCGCGATGCGCGCCCAGTAGATTGCGCCCAGGCACATCGGGCAAGGCTCGCACGAAGTATAGAGATCGCAGCCCTTGAGCTCGAACAATCCGAGTTTCTTGCACGCCTGGCGAATCGCAAGCACTTCGGCATGGGCTGTCGGGTCTTTGACCGCCGTGACCTGATTCGCGGCTTCCGCTACTACGTTGCCATCTTTCACGACGACCGCACCGAAGGGACCGCCGCGTCCCGAGCGGACATTCTCCAGCGAGAGCTGAATGGCGCGGACCATGAAAGCTTGGTCCGCGGGGCTAGGTTGTTTCGAACTCAATCGCCAACTCCTACTGCTGAATGGTCGTGTCCGCGTGGTCCGGCTTCTGCGTGGTTTGCGCCGGGCTGGGCAGTTGCGAACGATCCCAGCCTCCGCCCAGAGCCTCGACCAGCGCGACGGCGGAAGTCATCTCCTGCACCTGAAGACCGTTCAGCGTCTGCTGGTCGGCCAGGACCACAGTCTTCGCAATCAGCACGTCGAGATAGGGATCGATGCCGTCGTCGTACCTTCCCTGCTCGAGCTTGAGGTAGGTTTGCGCGCTCTCGACCGCCTGCTGCTCCTGTTGGACTTCTTTGGACAGGATGCGGACTTCGGCAAGACCATCTTCCACCTGCTGAAATCCGGCAAGCACCGTCTGCCGGTAGCTGGCAAGATCCGCGTTGTAGGTGGCCACGTATTGCTGCACGGTGGCGCGGCGCAGGCCGGCGTCGAAGACGGTTTCCGAGAGCGATGCACCCACAGACCAGAAGCGGCTCGGCCACGAGAGCCAGTGCGCGATCGACGAACTCTCAAAGCCGCCGGACGCGCTCAACGTAAGGTTGGGATAATAAGCCGCATAAGCGATGCCGATTTGTGCGTTGCCTTCGGCCATGGCGCGCTCGGCGGCGGCGATATCGGGCCGCCGCTCGAGCAATTCCGAGGGCACGCCCACCGGGATCGGAGGCGGAGCCGTCGTCATCGGCTTCACGGGAATGGAAAACTCGGAAGCCGCCTTGCCGACAAGCACGGCAATCGCGTGCTCATATTGCGCGCGCGCGATTCCGACGTTGGTGGCTCCGGCTTGCGCGCTCTGCAATGCGGTTTGGGCTTCGACCACGGAAATCTGGTCGTCGATGCCGTCGTCATAGAGCGATTTCGTCAGGTCGTAAGCTTTCTGGTCTGCTGCCACCGTGTCGTCGTAGATCTTTTGCAGCATGTCCTGCCCGCGGATCTCGAAAAAATATTCCGCCAGACTGGCTTGCTCGGTGAGCCGTTCATTCTCCAAATCGGCAGCGCTGACTTGAGCGGCGGATTGGGCTGCGCGCACCGTATTGCGCACCTTGCCCCAAAGGTCGGGCTCCCAGGACGCCTCAGCCGGTAACGAATAGAGCGAGCTTTGCAGTTGGGGAGTGGAGCCGCTTCCTGTGTTCTGGGCCAAGTTTGCCGAGGTCCGCGAGTGGGTGATGGAGGGCGCAGCCGTCAGCGTCGGAAAGTATTGCGAGCGTGCCTCGCGCACAATGGCGCGCGCTTCCATGAAGTTCTCAAAATACTGTTTGATGTTCTGGTTGTTGATATCCAGCTGTTCTTCGAGAGCGTTCAGCTCGGGATCGTTGAAGATCTCCCACCACTTGCCGCGCAGTTTGGCATCGGCAGGTTGAGCGACCGTCCAGCCTTCGTTTGCGTTCAACTGCGTGGGCGCTTCTTTGTAGACGGCTGCGGGCGCCTGGGCTGACGGCGCTTGCGCTGACGGCGGATGATATTTCGGCCCGACCACGCAGCCCGATAGCATCAACGACAGCCCAGCCGCAGCCAGCGCAGCCGAGAAACCTAACTTTTTTCGCTGGAGGATGATCATAATTTTCTGCCTAACTAACATCGTCTCAGTCCGTTTCAACCGCGCTAGCCGGCCTCCGGAGCCGGAGCTCCGAGCTCGCCATGCTTTCTGTTCTTCACGCGAAGCCGCGCGCGATCCAGGAACAGATAAACCACCGGCGTTGTATAGAGCGTGAGCACCTGGCTCAGGATCAAACCACCGACGATGGTGATCCCCAGCGGCCGGCGCAACTCCGAACCGGTGCCGGTGCCAAAGGCCAGCGGCAACGCTCCGAACAATGCGGCCATCGTCGTCATCAAAATCGGACGGAAGCGCAACATGCAAGCTTCAAAGATGGCGTCACGCGTGCTCTTCCCTTCCTGGCGTTCGGCGACCAGCGCAAAGTCGATCATCATGATGGCGTTCTTCTTCACAATGCCGATCAACAACACAATCCCGATGATGGAAATCACATTCAAGTCGATCTTGAACAGCATCAGCGCCAGCATCGCGCCCACGCTGGCCGACGGGATCGTCGAGATAATGGTCAGCGGATGCACCAGGCTCTCGTAGAGCACACCCAGCACGATATAGACGGCTAATAACGCGATCGCGATCAGCGCCTTCTCGCTGTTCAGCGATTGCTGGTACGCCAGAAGTGTACCGGCAAAGAAACCTCGAATGGTCGAGGGTGTCCCCAGTTTCTGCTGCATGACCGCGACGCGCTGCGTGGCGTCGCTCAAGGAAACTCCCGGAGCCAGATTGAACGACACCGTCACCGACGGAAACAGGCCGGTGTGGTTGACGGACAGCGGCGTGGTGCTGGAGGCGGAGGTTGCGATGGCGCTGAGCGGCACGTTGCCGTGGCTCGACGTGCGCAGATAAATGTCTTTCAAGCCCTGCGGCGTCTGCCAATATTGCGGAGCCACCTCCAGCACCACGTAATACTGATTCAGTTGGGTGTAAATAATTGAGACTTGGGATTGGCCGAAGGCTTGGTAAAGCGAGGAGTCGAGCGACTGCGCCGTAAACCCCAACTTGGCGGCGGTCATTCGGTCATAGGTCACGAACTCCGAGAGTCCGCTGTTCTGCTGGTCCGAGTTGACGTCCTGCAGGCCGGGGAGTTTCTTCATCTCGGTCAGCAGGATGGGACCCCACTTCGACAGATCCTGCACGTTGTCGCACTGGATGGTGTACTGGTACAGCGCATTGCTACCTCGACCCCCTATACGGAGATCCTGAGCCGCCTGCAAGAACGCGGAGGCCACGGGTAACTTATTCATTTTTGGACGCAGCCGGTTAATGATGTCGGCGGCGCCGGACTTTGGCGGGCGCTGGGCCAAAGGCTTGAGGGCGATGTAGATGAAGCCGGAATTGATGGTACCGCCGCCGCCGGTGAAGGCAATCACATTGGCGACCGCGGGATCGCTTTTTATGACCCCAACCAGCTGTTTGATCGAGTCGTCCATCACCGGAAACGATGCATCCTGCGGCCCCTGCAGCCCTCCGACCAATGCCCCCGTATCCTGCTGCGGGAAGAATCCCTTGGGAATGGTCCAGATGATCGCAACATTCAACGCGACCGTGAGGATTAACAGCGCCAGCGTCAACCCCGAGTTGTCGAGCACCCAAATCAAGCTGCGGCGATAGCTCTCCAGTATCCACGCGAAAACCTTCTCGCTCCCGCGGTACATTCTGCCGTGCTTTTCTTCCTTCGCCTCCTTGAGCAGATACGCGCACATTGTGGGCGTGGTGGTCAACGAGACCACCATCGACACCAGGATGGCGGTTGAAAGCGTGACCGCAAACTCGCGGAACAGGCGCCCCACGATACCGCCCATCATCAGAATGGGAATGAAGACCGCGATCAGCGACATGCTGATGGAAAACACGGTGAAGCCTATCTCCTGCGCGCCCTTCAGCGCCGCCGCGAAGGGCTTCATCCCCAGTTCCAGGTGGCGCGAAATGTTCTCCATCACCACGATGGCGTCATCCACCACGAACCCGGTCGAAATCGTGAGGGCCATCAACGAAAGGTTGTCGAGGCTATAGCCGAGCAGATACATCACAGCGAACGTGCCGATCAGCGAAACGGGAACGGCAACGCTCGGAATCAGCGTGGCGCGCGGATTCCGCAGAAAGATGAACACCACCAGAATGACCAAAGCGACCGAGATCATCAATGAGCGCTCAACGTCGCTCACCGAAGCTCGAATGGTGGTGGTGCGGTCCAGAACGATAGTGGTATCGATACCCTGAGGAATCGAAGCCTTCAGATATGGCAACTCACTGCGTATGTTATCGACGGTCTGGATGATATTCGCGCCCGGCTGGCGGAAGATGATCATCATGACCGCGGGGATGCCATTCAGAAACCCGGCGGAGCGTATGTTTGATACCGCATCGGTGACGTTGGCTACGTCCGCGAGCCGCACCGCTCCTCCGTTGTGATAACCGACGACGATCGGTTTGTAGTCGTCGGCGATCGAGATCTGGTCGTTGGCAACGATGTCGGCGGTCACGAAACCGTCGGAGATCTGCCCTTTGGCCAAGTCGGCATTCTGCGTGCTCAACACCGATTGCACGTTGGCTATGGTCAGACCGTAGTTATTGAGCTGAGTGGGATTGACATCGACTCGCACCGAAGGCAGCGAACTGCCGCCCACCGTCACCTGGCCGACGCCATTGATCTGCGAAAGCTTCTGCGACATCACCGTCGAAGCTTCGTCATACAGCTTGCCCGTGTCGTATTTTTTGGAGGTCAGGCCGATGATCATGATCGGCGAGTCGGCGGGATTTACTTTCCGATAGGTGGGATTGCCGGGCAGATTTGCCGGCAGATAGGTTCGGGCTGCGCTGATGGCCGCTTCGACGTCGCGCGCCGCTCCGTCGATATTGCGGCTCAGGTCAAACTGAATTGTGATCGAGGTGGTGCCGAGCGAACTGGCGGAAGTCATTTCCGTAACTCCCGCAATGTGTCCAAACTGGCGCTCCAGCGGAGTGGCGACTGAAGATGCCATGATCTGGGCGCTCGCTCCCGGCAGCCCCGCACCCACGGAAATGGTTGGGAAGTCAACCTGGGGCAAAGGGGAAACTGGCAACACTGTAAACGCGATTGCCCCGGCAAGCGCGATGGCGAGAGTCAGCAACGTCGTCGCCACCGGCCGCCGGATGAAAAGTGCGGAAGGGTTCATGACGGCTCCGCGGGTTGCGCTGGGCCAACTGAAGTGCCGCCTGAGGTTTCATCGGGGTGCGAGTGCGACCGGAAGCGCGAGAATCTTTGCCCCAGTCCGTCAAAGAAAATGTAGATCACCGGCGTGGTGTAGAGCGTCAGCGCCTGGCTCAACAAAAGCCCGCCGACCATTGCAATTCCCAGAGGACGTCGAATCTCCGAACCGATGCCGGTTCCAACCGCCAATGGAATTCCGGCAAGCAAGGCGGCCATGGTGGTCATCATGATCGGGCGGAAGCGCAGCAAACAGGCTTCATAGATCGCATCGGTCGCGTTCTTGCCGTGCTCCCGCTCGCCTTCGAGCGCAAAGTCCACCATCATGATTCCATTTTTCTTCACAATTCCAATCAGCAGGATGATGCCGATAATCGCCACCACGCTCAAATCCTGCCGGAACAGCATCAGCGCCAGCAGCGCGCCCACTCCGGCGGAGGGTAGGGTCGAAAGAATCGTGACCGGGTGGATGAAGCTTTCATAAAGCACGCCCAGCACGATGTACACCGTCACCAGCGCAGCCAGAATCAGCAGGGCCTCGTTCGACAGCGAATTTTTGAACGATGCCGCCGTGCCCTGAAAATCTGCCTGCAAGCTCGGCGGCATGTGCATATCCTTCTGCACCTTGTCGATGGCAGTAATCGCGCTGCCCAGGGCGGCGTTGGACGCCAGGTTGAACGAGATCGTCACCGCCGGGAACTGCCCCTGGTGGTTGATGGAGAGCGCCTCGGATGTGCGCTGGAAATGCGAAAATGCGCTCAGCGGGACAGCATTGCTCATCGCCGAACTGCTGGTGGTATTCGCGGAAGAACTTGTTCCCGATCCCGTCGAACTGCTGCTCGGCGACAACGCGTTCGAAGGAGCGGTGAGCGCTCCCGAAGAAGGCGTGTAGAGCACCGGAGCCGTGGTTGCGTTCGATCCGGCAGCGGAAGATCCGGTGGCGGAAAACGAAGTAGACGCTCCCGGCCCCGAGGTTCCCGACGATGCGTTGGCTTGAATATAGAGGCGTTGCAGAGTGTTCGGATCCACCTGAAACCCTGGATCGGCTTCCAGAATCACGTGGTACTGGTTGAGCTGCGTGTACATCGTATTGATCTGGCGCTGTCCGAAAGCGTCATACAAGGTGTTGTCGATGGTGGAAGGAGCGATACCCAGCCGCGACGCGGTGGCGCGATCGATGATCAGCGAAACCGCCAGTCCGCCGGTCTGCTGATCGGTCGCCACATCTTCCAACTCCGGCAACGCTTTCAGTTTCGCGACAAAACGATTGGTCCAGTCATTGAGTTCGTTGGCATCCGGATCTTCGAGCGTGTACTGGTATTGCGTGCGGCTCACGCGGTCGTCGACCGTGATGTTCTGCACGGGCTGCATGTAGAGCGCGATGCCATCCACTTTTTGCAGCTTCGACTGCAGCCGTCGGATCACATCCGAAGCGCTGGTGTGACTGCGGTCGGCCAGCGCCTTCAGGTTGATCGACATGCGGCCGCTGTTGAGCGTGGTGTTGGTGCCATCGGCTCCGATGAATGAAGAAAGACTTTCAACCGCTGGGTCCTTGAGGATGACCTTGGCGAGTTCCTGCTGTTTCTGCGCCATGGCTTGAAACGAAATGGTTTCGGGAGCCTGCGAAATCGCCTGAATGACTCCGGTATCCTGCACCGGGAAAAATCCCTTAGGAATCACAATGTAAAGAATGATGGTGAGCACCAGGGTTCCGACCGCCACCAGCAGGGTGATGGTTTGATAGCGCAACACGGTCTTCAGGGTTCGACCGTAGAAAGCGATCATGCGTTCAAAAACAGTCTCGGACCACCGGTAAATGCGCCCCTGTTGTTCCTTGGGCTCGTGCCGCAAAATGCGTGCCGACATCATGGGAGTCAGCGTCAGCGATACCACCGCCGAGATGATGATGGTGACCGCCAGAGTGACGGCAAATTCGCGGAAGAGCCGCCCCACCACGTCGCCCATGAACAGAAGCGGGATGAGCACGGCGATCAGCGAAACGGTCAGCGAAATAATGGTGAAGCCGATCTGCTCCGCGCCCTTCAGCGCCGCGTCCATCGGCCGTTCCCCTTCTTCGATGTAGCGCGAGATGTTTTCAATCATCACGATGGCATCGTCCACCACGAAGCCGGTCGAGATGGTGAGCGCCATCAGCGAGAGGTTATCCAGGCTGTAGCCGAGCGCGTACATGGCCGCGAAGGTTCCCACCAGCGACAGCGGCACCGCAACGCTTGGAATGATGGTGGCGTAGAGACTTCGCAAGAATAAAAAGATCACCATTACGACCAGAGCGATGGTCAGCATCAGCTCGAACTCAACGTCATCCACCGATGCCTGAATCGCGGTCGTCAGATCGGTGAGCGTGGTCACCTTCACCGATGCCGGCAGGTTGGTTTCAAGCTGCGGCAGCAGCTTCTTAATGGCCTTGACTACGCTGATGGTATTGGCGCCGGGCTGGCGCTGGATGTTGAGAATGACGGCGGGCGTCTGATCCATCCATGCCGCCTGCTTGTTGTTCTCGACGTCATCGACAATCTCGGCGACATCCGTGAGCATGACCGGCGCGTTGTTACGATAGGCAACCACCACGCTGCGATAATCGGCGCTGCTGACGAGTTGGTCGTTCGAGTCGATCTGGTAATCCTGCCGCGGCCCGTCGAAGTTGCCCTTGGCGGCATTCACGCTGGCCTGAATCAGCGCGGTCCGAAGATCCTCGAGATTGATGCCATACGAAGACAGCGCCACCGGGTTGGCACGAATGCGCACCGCCGGCTTCTGCCCGCCGCTGATGCTCACCAGCCCGACTCCATTGAGCTGCGATAGTTTTGGAGCCAGCCGCGTATCCACCAAATCTTCCACTTGCGGCAACGGCACGGAATCGGAAGTGATGGCCAGCGTCAGCACCGGCGCGTCGGCGGGATTCGTCTTGCTGTAAACCGGGGGCGCCGGCAGATTCGCGGGCAAATAACTTTGTGCCGCATTGATCGCCGACTGCACCTCTTCCTCGGCAACGTCGATGTTGAGGTTCAGGGTGAACTGCAGCACAATGACCGAAGTGCCTCCCGAGCTGGTGGAGGTCATCTGGCTGAGCCCCTGCAACTGGCCGAACTGCCGCTCCAGCGGCGCCGTCACCGTGGTCGCCATCACAACCGGACTGGCGCCCGGATAGAAGGTAACGACCTGGATCGTCGGATAATCGACCTCGGGCAGCGCCGAGACCGGCAATTGCGTATAGGCGACGATGCCAACCAGCAGAATCGCCGCCATGAGCAGCGAGGTCGCGACCGGCCGCATGATGAATGGTCGCGACGGACTCACTGGACTGGACCCTCGCTTGTCGTCGCGGGCTGCGGCTGCTTGGTAACCACGACCGGCGAATTGTTCTGCAGCTTTTCAAAGCTGCTGCTGGCAATCACGTCTCCCGGATTGATGCCTTCGACCGCCGTGTTGCCGCCATCCGCCACTCCAAGCTTGATGTTGCGGATCTGCGCTTTGTTATTTTGGATCAGGTAAACAAACGCCGTCTGGCCGTTATGCTGAATCGTCGAAGTCGGAATTAACGTGACTCCTTCAAGCGTCTTCACAAGCAGTTTCGTATTTACAAACTGGTTGGGGAACAGAGCGTCGTCTTTGTTATCGAAGCTCGCCCGCATTTTGACCGTGCCGGTGGTGGTATCGATCTGATTGTCGAACGTCAGCAGCTTTCCGCTGGCGATCTTGGTCTGCTGCGTTCGATCGAAAGCTTCCACTGTCAGCTTTTTCTTGAGCCGGGTCTGCGCCTGCACCTGCGCCAGGCTGTCTTCCGCGATGGTAAAGATCACAGTAATCGGCTGCACCTCGGTAATCACCACCAGCGGGTTGGTCCCATTCGCCTGCACGACGTTTCCGGGATCCACCAACCGCAGCCCCACCCGGCCGGTGATCGGCGCCGTGATATGGCAGAAGGCGACTTGCACCTTGTCGTACTGCACGATGCCTTCATCGAGCTTGACCGTTCCCTGGTCCTGCAGCACGATCTTTTCCTGATCGTCGAGCGTCTGCTTGGGAATCCCGTTTTTCGCCCACGCATCGCGGTAGCGTTGCAGGTCCATCTTTGCCTGTTCCAGGACGTAGGTGTCGCGTTCAAGCGTCCCCTCGGCCTGCATGAGTTGCGCCTCGAAGGGCCGCGCATCGATGTCGATTAACGCCTGGCCCTTGCGGACCAACTGGCCTTCCGTGTAGTGGACCTGGCTCACCAATCCTGTGACTTCACTGGTAATCGAGTCGGTATAAATCGGAGTGACCGTGCCAATCGCATCCAGGTACACGCCGATGTTTCCCTTCTGCGCGGTTGCGGTCGTAAGGGTGACGGAACCGCCGAGAGCGCGCCGCGACGGAGCGGCGCTTTGGCTGTCGCCGTGATGACGCAACACCAGCCAAAAAATAATCCCGAACACCAGCAAGACCGCGATCCACATGAACGGCCGTTGCCACTTGGACTTGTGCGAATCGCCCGCCGACGGTAGCTGGTGCGAGCGATCGATGTGCGCATCGGGAGGTTTGTTTTCCATCCGTTCTTCTGGCATCGGTTGTTGTAGCTTTCTAGCCTGCCTGCAAGGCGTTTTGGTAAAAGCGGTTCGACTTCCGAACTCCCTGAACCTTAATAGTCTAGCGCGACATGGCTTCCCATGGGGGCTCCGCCGAGCGGACCTCCGATCGGAACATTTAATCGGAACATCTTTTTGCGTCGCACACGGTAAAGATTCCGTAACGGAAGGTAAATGTTCGTAAGCAGCCCGTGAACACCAGCGCCTCCCGACAAGAATTGTGCAAACAGATGACAGCGCGTTGACAACCTGCCGCTACCGCGGAACTAGCATTCGATTGCCTGGCAGGAGCGGGAAATCGTCGTTCGAGAACCTTTCCTCGGCGACCCACCCCGCTCACCGCTCGGCCCCACACAATCCTTAAGGAGGATTCTGTCATGCAACGTCGCAAGATTGCTTTCACAATTTGCCTCGGACTCGCAGCCCTGCTGGTTTCGAGCGCAGCCCAGGCGCAGTATCAACTCACAAATCTGGATTCCAATCAGGCAAAAACGGCCAAGTTTATGGACCCGCTGCAAGTGAACGGTTGGGGAATCGCTCGCAGCCCAGGCGGAGCCTGGTGGGTCAGCGATCAAGGCTCAGGCTGGTCAACGCTCTACAATGGCGCGGGAGCGAAGCAGGGCCTGATCGTTTCGGTTCCTTCGTTCAACGGCGCAGGCCCCGGTCAGCCGACTGGAATCGTCTTCAACGGAACGGGAGAATTTCCGGTGCAGGGATGGTCCTCGTTCTTCATCTTCGCGACCTTGGATGGCACCATCAGCGGATGGGCGCCGCAGTCCAATCCCAACGCCTCGATCATCGCGGTGAATAACTGGGCCGCCGGCGCAAGCTACACCGCTCTCGCCATTACCAACCGCCCTTCGGGAAATCTTCTGTATGCCGCCAACCTTCCCAACAACGTAGTCGAGGTCTACGACGCGAACTTCAACCTCGTCAATACGTTTACCGACCCCACGCTGGGGCCGACTTATGGGCCATTCGGCATCGCGGATATCAACGGATTGGTCTATGTAACCTTCGCGCTCATAGACCTTGCCCCGAGCGGCCAAATCGATGTCTTCCAGGAGGACGGGACATTCGTAAAAGTGCTGGCGAAGGGCGAGCCCTTGAACCAGCCTTACAGCCTCGCCGTGGCGCCCAGTAATTTTGGACCGCTGAGCAATACTCTTCTGGTCGGCCCCAACCTGAACCATCCGGCCCCGATCAGCGGCTTTAATCTCGCCACCGGCCAGTTCGTGGGCACCATCAAAGACACCAACGGCAAGGATATCGCCATCGACCAACTCTGGGGGATTGGGTTCGGCGGGGGAAATGCCAACAGTGGACGCACCAACCAACTCTTCTTCGCCTCCGGTCCCTATAACAATCTGGCAGGTACGTTCGGTGTGATCGATTTGAAGTAGCCCGAACCAACCTGGGGGAGGGCCACTTCTCGCGCTTTTCGAGAAGTGGCCCTCCCAACACCCCCGCGTGGGACTCAGACCTGCTTGGACTCAAATGAGAAAACTGTCCACCACTTGCCATCTTTCTCAACGCGAACAGGTCGGATGGCCTCACCCGTCAGTGTCGAGATGGAGTGTGCCCAAAAGTCGCGTGCCGCAATATTCGATTCCATGACACGAACTTCCCACATCCCCGGGAATCGCCTCCACACCTCGTGGGCGACTTGTGTTCCGATTCCACATCTCCGGTATCCACGAAGAACAAAGAACTCTGCCACATCCCAGACCGTCTCATCGCCAGAAACTTCCGACCCTCTCTTTACGAGAGTCAAGCCTGCTAATTTGCCATCTACCCAGAAAAGAAACGGGTGTCGGCCAGGTTCACTCCAATAAAGCGGAAGGCAGGTGTAGCCGAACCTGCCGTCAGCCCCCGGTTCCAAATCGAGGAACTCGCTGAAGTCGTGTGCATACAACTCCAGCAGATTGGCCAGGATCGGCTCTTGCTCCGGTCGGGCAGGGATGACCTCGATATGCGCGGATAGCTTCTCGGCGCGTTCTATCACAGCGACATGGGCTCGTCGAAAACCGTTCCGGGACGATTGTAGCGGGTCGCCAGGTCTCGCGCTTTTGGAGACCTGGGATTCCACCCCCACATCAAGCATGGATTTCGTTCGTCGCGCCTAAGAGGTTACGCCGCGGGGAATCCCAAGGCCACTGAGCGCTATGGAGATTTTGCGCCAACTGAGACGATTCCCTAAACCTTGGAGCTTCGGGGACGGAGTAATGCGAATTCAAAAGTTCCAATTCCGAGTTTGGATTTCGCGACAGATAACTGTACTGTTAGTCTCCCGGGCTCCGGTTCGCGCGCGTAGGGTCTCGATCAGCCGCACCAGATCTGCTTGATCCTTGCAGGCAACTCTGAGGCGCACATCAAATGATCCAGTCAGAATTGCCATACTGACTACTCCCTGCAACTTCATCACGGCGGCCTCAAAGCTCTGTGCAGTTGTACCAGGCTGGAGCCTAACGTCAATGTAGGCCTCCACCGAAAGTCCGAGCAGGACAGGATCTAGGAAAGCGTGAACCCCTCGAATGACCCCAAGCGACCGAAGCCGCCGAATTCGTTCGGCCGTAGCGTTTGGGCTGAGGTAAACAATACGACTCAGATCTCGGAAGCTCACCCGACCGTCCGCGCATAGCTCACGGAGAATTTTTCGGTCGATGTCGTCCATTGCAGCGTTTTTCTCGGTGGGTTTGTTCTTTCGAGGCATCGCACCGCACAAATCACTGAATTTAGCTTCCTAATCCAAACTGTTCTTCTCACTCTCTCGTCTGGACAGCTATATTTGCAGTATAAGCTAGGAGGTCACATGACTAAACTCTGCACTTTGACCCTTACGCTGTTCTTAGCGCCGGCGTGCTTAGCGCAGGCTGCGCGCCCCACTGTGGTTACACCGCAACAAGCAGACGACATCGTGGACCATCTCATAAGCAGCCTAGCGGATTACGTGTTCCCAGAAGTCGCGGAAAAATTGCAGAGCCAGATACGAACGCGTCGATCCGAGTATCGAGCCATAAGTGACCCGAATGCTCTTGCCGCGAAACTGACCGAAGACTTGCGGGCCGTGGGGCACGATCATCACCTTGCGGTCAAAGTTGGCGAGGAACTCGCTGAGTTTAAAGCGCCCACTCCGGCGGAGGAAGGGCACTCGCACGCCTTCGATCTCGCGAACGGACACGGTATCCGAAGCGCCCGTCGCTTGCCCGGTAACATTGGCTATCTTGATCTGGCCTACTTCTCGCCCGATTCAGATGCCGGAGCAGCGTTCGCAGCCGCCATGCAAATGGTGAGCGGCACCGACGCCCTCATTGTGGATCTGCGCCGCAACGGTGGAGGGGACGGCGATGCGGTTACGGCTTTACTAAGCTACTTTTTTGACGACCCGATTCAGCTAACCTCCAAGGTCGAACGCAGGAATGGCCAATCCTTTGAACGGCAAAAGTGGACTATGCCCTACGTAGCGGGACCGCGCTACCCCGACAATCCCATATTTCTCCTGAGCAGCACTCATACTCATTCTGCCGCCGAGCAATGTGCTTATGATCTTAAGAATACGAACCGCGCCACTATCGTTGGTGAGCACACCGCGGGAGATGCAAACGGAAGCTCGGGTGAGATCGCGTTAGGCTACCATTTCTCTGTCTTCATCCCGGATAGTCAGCCGAGAAGTCCAATAACGCACAGCAACTGGCAGGGAACAGGAGTGGAACCGGACATTCCTACAACTGCACCTGACGCGCTGGTTACGGCTTACAAGTTGGCCCTCCAGAAGTCTAAGCCGAGCCTGGAGTCAGAGGCGCTAACTAAAGAGCGACAGCTAGCCCTGCAAGATCCGCAGGCCGCTCTTTCTGAGGAGATCGCTGGATTCCAGAAGAATTAGCGCCCACAATCCCCCTCGAAGTCATCGTTTCTTGCGGATAGTGATTTCGGTTTGGAATTGCGGCAAGGGAAAGTTAACTGTTGAGAACAGCGACAGCACTCACTGAGAATCCCAGGCGAGCCGATTTTCCCCTTGGGGCGAATCCACACCATCGCGGGCCCGCGACTGTAGCGCGGACACTCTTGTCCGCGTGTCCGCAATCACCGCACTTAGCTCCCCTTGTGATCCAAATCCTTGACACCCTCTCTTATAATAAAAGTATCAACACAATTAATCTCAACCGCGCGGCCCTCCGGCCACTAAGTCGAGGTCCGCAACCAGAATGTGGGGAATGAACTAACTCATTAGGAATCAAGATTTTACCTATAACTCTTTTCCGCTCAAGATTTTGGCGGGAGTTTCTCGCTAAAGTCTTGATTCCAATAGACCGAGGGGGGAGGGGGTGGGGGGGTACCCGAACGCTGACAGAAGTTGGAAAAGCCAAGGAGCGCTCATAACTCATTAAGAAATAAAGACTTTACGAGTAACCCGTTTAAACTCAAAGACCTGGCGCGACTCACCTCCAAGTCTTTGATTCCAATAGACCGGGGAGTAGGGGGAGTTAGACGACCGAGCGCATGTCACGCCACTAGCGTTGCGGCTGATAGGCAGGATCGTTCGGCGTGGAATCGTCATAGTCGCGTCCATATTTGTTCTTGTGCGCCATATGCGGACCATTCGTCTCCGGCACTCGAATCACTCCGAGAGAGGAAGCATTCTCGCCGATCGTGACTTCGCGAGTCAGGGGCTGCGTGTTCTCCGGACCCATGCTCTCGCTCCACACGTGCAGAATGTAGCGACCGTATGGAACGCCCGTCAGGTTCAGTTGCCCGTCTCGGTTGGTGATGGCAAACAGCGGCGTCGCCAGCGTGATGACCACAGCACTCATCTCGGGATGAATGTTGCAGAAAATGTAGCTGATGCCGGGCCGGTCGAAGCGCACCATCCGCGAAGTGCCCGCTTCATAAAGACCCAGATCAAAGCGCTTGCCTTCAAACAGCGAAAAAACGTTGTGAAAAAAAGGATCGCGATTGGGAAACTCCACCAGCGACCCAGCCGGAACGACCAGGATGTGCGGCTCGAAACTCTTGTTTTTCTGCACCAGTCGCAGGTTTGGCAGCGGAATCGCTGCTGGGTTAATGGATGAACTTGGCGTCGCTGCCGCTTCGCCGGCCGATCCCGTCATTGGCGCGGCGATTGGCGTCAGCCACACCACCGTGCCGGGAATGGCCGCATGCCGCGTGTTGCCTGCAACCTCGACGCGGCCATGTACCGACGCGGTCGACGCTGGCAGCGTTGCTGACGCTTGTGTCGCGGCCGTTTGCGCATGCAGCCCAAGCGCGCCAGCGTACACCATCGCGAACGCGAGTACGAATTTTCTATGGCTCGTCATCGAAACAATCGTCGCTTCGCCCGTCCCCAATCGCTCAAAAAAGTACTCCCATCATCAGATTCAGATGACCAGCACTGTTCGCTGGGCCAGTCAGCGAATCCGTTGTCAGGTGTCGATATTCTGCGGAAAACAGCAGGTCCGATCGCGGACGATAGATCATGTTCACAAAACTACCCTGATTTCTCGCCAGCGAAGCATTCGCGCCGCTGTATATATAAGGATAGGAGAAATACTCCAGATCGGAGGCATAGGGATTATCCAGCCCAAATGCCGCGTTGAATTCCCATTTGTTCTTGGGCCGATATTTGAGCTGTGCCCAGCCGCCAACCGAATTCAATCCTCGCACTTCCGTACCCGGCGAATTCGCAGGCCCGGAAAATAACGCGGATTGTCCGAATGCGCCGTAGAGCCCACCCAATCCCTTGCCGCGATAGAGTTTTCCACTCAAGGAAAACTGACTGCCGAGCGGCAACTCAATATCGGTCATTGCGGCCCAGGCATCGACATTCTGTCCATAACCATAATCCTGCCGGTTGTAGTATCCTCCGACGCCCAACCGCAACGGTTGTCCGTCCACGCCATGCGTCCATGCGATTCGCGCGGCATACGCTGGTTGCCGCGATTCCTCCCCCGGACCAGCCAGCCGTGAATAACCTGAGTACGGCGCTTCGCCGGTTAATGGATCTAGAATTCCTCCCTGCAATAGCAGACTCGATTGTTCACCCAATCCCACTCTGTGCTCCACCCGTATCTGCGGAACCCAAGCCCACAGGTTTCCCGCGCCAGAGAGAGCCGGGATCGCCAGCGAAGCAAACGACGTTGGCGAAGTTGGCGAGAAGAAGATCGCATCCTGCCCGACGACAACCGAAGTGTCTGTCCAGTCCATCCGCATCGTGGCCGTTCGCAACCGCATCAACCCCGAGTCGACTCCGTTCGGAACGGAAGGAAATCCGCCGGCGAGGTCGAGCTGCAAATCCGCCCTCGTCTTCGCGCCCGCGACGGTTGGCCCGAAAGCCTCAAACCCGAGTTCGGACTGTCGCAGGGTCGCGCCGAAGCTCCCCCCGGAATCGCCCGCCGGCCGCGCATACGCATACATGGGGAAATCGATGTTATCCACCACACCTTGATTGCTGAACAGGTTCATCAAGACGATGCCCGACACGCGTAACCGGTACTTCGACGCACTCTCGACTTTGGTCTGATACTGATCGTCGACCTTTCCGCTCAGCAACTGGTATTCCTCTTCCAAAGTGGCCGCGCGCTCACCGGACTTCCGATCTTCAGGCTGCAATCCCGGCTGCTGATCTTGCGGAGGGTTGTTTGGCAGCACGTTCGACAAAGTGGTTGCCGAGCTTGCCACCGCGTTCCTCAAGACGGCGTCTCGCGGCGCTGCGCCAGAGCGTACTTCATCGAGTGCCCTCCGCAGTTCGGAGGTTTCGGCGCGGGACTGCTGCCAGTCAGAACGCATTCCGTCAACCGCGGCCCGTAACTCGCGAACTTGCTCCCGAAGCTGGCGAATGGATTCGTCGACTAGATCGGCCGACTGTGGTGACAGGGAATTCTGCTCGGAGCGGTTTACCGATTGCTGTGCAATGCCGGATGTGGTCCATAACAGCACGCACGTCAGCACACCCCACCGGAACCATTCGAACCAATGCTTATCACTCATCTCGCCCTCCGCCATTGTTCGCACTTCTCTTCCCTAGCCAGTGTGCCGCACTGCCAGACTATTCTCCGTTGCTGGATTCAGCGGGATCTTCACACGAAATGTCGTTCCCTTCGCCGACGTTTGCTCGACGATAACGTCTCCGCCGTGATCCTGCAGAATCTTCTGCACCACGGTCAATCCCATGCCGGTTCCATTTTCTTTGCCATGACTCACAAAAGGCTCGAACAAGTGGTCGCGCACAGCGTCGGCAATTCCGGGGCCGTTATCTTCGATGCGAATTTCCAGACTTTCTCCCTGACGGCGCAACCCAATCTCGATCTTCCCGGCTTCCGCCGGGACGGCTTCGCACGCGTTTAGCAACAAGTTCAGCAACGCGCGCTCCAGCTTTTTGAAATCGAACCAGCCTTCGGTCGAGCCTTCCGCGGAAATGTGAATCCGTATGGGTTGGAATTCGGGATGCGCCTTGACCCCCTGCACGGCGCGATCGACCGCCGAGCGCACGTCGCCATAGCTCGGACGCACGGACTCTCGCGTGCGCGAAAATTCCAGCAGCGACTCAAGCAGATCGGTCATCTGGTTGACCGCAATCCGTATCTCGGCGTAAAGATCTTCGCGCTGCCTTGGCGTCAGGTTGCTTTCGCAAAGAAATTCCGCGTTGGCTACGACCGCAGCCAGCGAATGGCGCAAATCGTGCGAGATCGAACTCGCCATCCGCCCGATCGTCGCCAGCCGTTCGGCATCCAGGAGTTCGCGCTGCGTTCTCTGGAGGTTCTTTCGCATGCGGTCGAAGGTTCCGGTCACTTCCGCAACTTCGTCGCTCCCACGGACGTGCAGCGGGTACGCATAATCTCCCTGATCCAGCGCGCGGACTCCCGCTACCAGATTCCCGAGCGGACGCGTAAAGGTGTGGGAGATCAGGGAGACCAGCAGACTCCCGGCCAGCACCGCCGCCAGTCCTAGCGCCAGCAGGAGCTCGTTCAGGTTTCTGAGGAATGCGGTTGCCTGATCGAAAGACTTCAACACCCACAAATTCAGCGCCGGGGCGCCCGGCATCGGCAAATCCACGGACGTCGCCAAGAAGCGTTCCTCGCCCAACCGTATCTGATCCCCTTGGGGCGGTCCGCCTGCGGCTGTTCTGGGCGGTACTCGGAGCAGCTCCGTTTCCTGGGCAGGCTTCAGCGTGCTGCGCACAATCACATCGCCATAACGAAAAGCAACTTCGCTCGCGGCCACGCGGCTCAAGTCTCGCGCAACATGGTCGTCAATTTCGTAACCGAGCAGCAGATATCCCAGAACCTGGTGTCCACTGGCGGGGCCAAAATAAATGTCCTGGAGGAAAACTTCGTAAAGATGGCCTTGCACGTACCACCAGTGACGCGGCCCTTCGCGCGAGGCCACGTTCTGAACGAATGCGGGGAAAAAATTCTGCCCCTCGCCAACCGTAACCTCCTGCGAGGTGGCTTGCAGCGCCATGACTTTGCCCGAGGCATCGGCCAGTAGCAGCAAGTCGCTGCCCGCGAGGCGCCACAAGTCCCGCGAAGCGTCCTGGATAGTCCCGGGATCGTGAGTGGTCATGAGCGCGCGCACGATCGGCAGGTCGGCGAGCAGTGCCGCCGAGCGCTCCAGCGTGACTTCCCTTTGCTGTTGAAAACTGCGGAATGCGGAAACAGAATTTTCGAGGTCGCGCTGGATTCCGAGACGCACTTCCTGCTGCACGTTGTGCCGCACCACCAGCAAAGTTGTGAACGTCAATGCCGCCGAAACCACAACCATGGAGAGCAGGAACTTGGTCCGCAACCGAATTCCGCCCATGGTCAGATCCTCAAAGCGATTACAGGAAGTAAGTTATAAAAGGTCAAAGGTGAGAGCTCAGATTGAAGAGGTCGAAGATCACAACGG
>PLUW01000026.1:0-10128 GCA_003162935.1 Acidobacteriaceae bacterium | reverse complement strand
TAGCCCCAAACGTGGTTCAGCAATTCCTCGCGCGAGAGGACGCGCTCCGCGTTCTGAATCATGAACTTCAGCACCTTGAACTCTTGCGACGTCAATTGCACCAGTTTCCCTTCCCGCCATAACTCCATCTTCGTGAAATCGACCTTCACATCGCTAAATTGGAAAGTCTCGGTCAGAGCCGGCCGCGTCGAGCGCCGCATCGCCGTGCGCACTCGCGCCAGAAGTTCGCGCGGACTGAACGGCTTGGTCACGTAGTCGTGCGCGCCCAACTCAAGCAAGAGCACTTTGTCCATCACTTCGGTCTTCGCACTGAGAATGATAATCGGCAACGAAGGCGCTGCCTGGCTAATCTCCCGGCACACATCTTGCCCGGGAGTCCCTGGCAAACTCAAGTCCAGCACGAGCACGGACGGAGCCGCTGCCCGGAACATCTCCAGACCGGCGGCGCCGTTGCCTGCAACATCGACGGCGAACCCTTCGGCTTCGAATAATCGTGTGAGAGCTTTTTGCACGGCGCGGTCATCCTCAATCACCAGAATGCGCTCCGAACCGGCCGGTACCGTTGCCACCGCTGCCCCCACTGCTGAGGTAAATCGATTTGCCGCCGCCAATGTCCGCTGGTCAGAGATCATACCTCTAAACTCTAGCCTGATATCGGGTTAATCGGTGGTTTCGGGCTAGAAAGTGACAGGAATTTGACAATTTGTTGACAGGTGAAGGGTTGATCGGAAATCGGATATCCATCATTCTCTCGCGCGATTGAGCCAGCGAATACGACTCGCGGTCGCACACGCCGGCGGTTTCTTAACGGCCCACAGAAGACTTGCTTGCGTTCCAAGAAACCTTGCTATAATTCCGCAAGGTTTTGTGTCGTCGCCACATGTGGGGTGGAAGCAACGCAAGGAACGATTGCCAAATGACTGAGAAACCAGGGACCGGAAGACGGACGGGCTGGCCGCTGGGATGCGGCTTGCTGATTGGTCTCGTGGCCGCTTTCACCGGGCATCAGAGCGTGAACTACACCTCGACGGATACCTTCTGCAATCAGGCTTGCCATTCGCACCCGCACGCGACGCGATTCTGGGTTCAGTCCGCGCACTATTCCAACCGGCACGGCATTGTGGTTCACTGCACAGAATGCCATTTGCCCCCAGGCGGAATCGAATACCTCGCGGAAAAGGCCCGGCTGGGCACCCACGATGCCTACGCTCAGATGTTCCGCGACGTTTCCAAGGTCGACTGGGCAAGAGAACGCAAACTCGACCGCGCGGTCACCTTCACGTACGACGCGAGCTGCATCCGGTGTCACAGTAACCTGTTCACCGCGGGGCTCTCCAACATTGAGGGCAAGCTGCCTTCCGGGGATCAGGAAACCGATGCCCACCAAGTCCGTGAGATGAAGATTGTCGCGCGCAGAATGGAAGCACACCTCTACTACCAGCGCAATCGGGAACGGTTGCACTGCGTAAACTGCCACCTGTTCGCCGGACATTCCATGGAGAAGAACACTGCTCCTGAAGCCATGGCCGCAGTCGAGGATTCCCGGTTCCCACTCGCTGCCTCGGGCTTTCACGACTATACGGAAGCGGTTCCGGGCGTGGCCGTCAAGTTCCACATGATCGCGGTGGCCGGTGGAACGCTCGCCGCGGGCAGCCCGGAACTGGGCGCTTGCCGCTTACGGGACGCGGGACCTGTGCACGCGGTGAACGTGAGCCCGTTCTGGATGGCGCAGGCAACGATCAGCGACCACGACCTCGAATTATTTTCCGCCCAGCGCAAATTGCAGGAGAAGCCCATCGCAGTTACGGCGCAGATCGCCGAGGCCTATGCGCAATGGTTGTCGCAGGCAACGGGGAAACAATACCGCCTTCCCACAGAAGCCGAGTTGGAATATGCCTGTGTCGCGGGAGGAACCATGCCGGCCTGGGACCGAACGGACAGCCGTGCGGATTCGCATGTTCCTGGCACGGCTGTGGTCAATGCCTGGGACTTCTTCGACCTGCCCGACAGCACACCCGAGTTTCGACTGGACGGTCCCGAGGAATCGGATGGCACACGCTCGAACTTTGAACTTGTCCGCGCCGGCGCCAGTTTCCGGGTGGTAAGGGAACCTGTGGAGAAACCGGCTACCCGCGCCAGCATCGGGCAATGAAGGCGTCGAAGCAACAGAAAGAGCTGAGATCTATGAAGGATCCGCGCGATCACGAACTGGGGATGGACCGCACCATTACCCGCCGCGATTTTCTGAACGGAGTCGCGGTTGGGATTGGTAGCATGGCCCTCGGTTCCATCCTGACTGGGTGTACGCGGCGCGGCGAGTCGGATTCCAGCGCGGCACAGGATGGCGCGGGTTACGACCCTCCAGCGGCGAGCGGGATGCGCGGCGACAATGTAGGCTCGTTTGAAGCCGCGCACGGCTTGCGCGACGGAAGTTTTTGGCAAACCGCCGGCACGGCCACTCCCACGGATGCCACCTACGATCTGATCGTGGTGGGCTCGGGCATCAGCGGATTAGCGGCGGCCCATTTCTTCCGCAAGCAGGCTGGCGCCAATGCGCGCATTCTGATTCTCGAAGCGCACGATGACTTTGGCGGGCACGCGCAGCGGAAGGAGTTCCACGCGGGAAACCGGATGCTGCTCGGTTATGGCGCGCAGTCGATTGAAAGTCCATCGCTCTACAGCGCGGAGAGCAAGGGCTTGCTGGCCGACATAGGCGTCGACGTACAAGAATTCTACCGCTATTACGACCAGAGTCTGTTTCCCTCGCTCAAGCTGGGAAGCGGCATGTTCTTCGACCGGGAGACGTTCGGACAGGATCGCTTGGTGACAGGCTTTGGCAAGATTCCGCATGGAGAATTCTTCGCCAAGGCTCCGCTTTCCGAGCAAGCGCGCAGGGATATCGTGCGCCTTTACACGGAAGAAGTGGACTACTTGCCCGGCCTGACGCTGGCCCAGAAACAAGCCGTGTTGGGCAAAACCAGCTACGCTGACTTTCTGGCCAGAATTGTGAAGGTCGCTCCCGAGGTGCTGCCCGTCTTCCAGACCCGCACGCATGATCTGTTCGGTGTGGGCATTGACGCGGTTTCCGCGCTCGCGTGCTTCGAAGAGGGCGACGACTATGGCTATGGGTACCCCGGGCTATATAGCATGGGGTTGGGCCCGAATGGAGATCGTGGCGAGCACAAACCAGATCCTTACATTTTCCACTTTCCCGATGGCAATGCTTCTATTGCTCGCTTGCTGGTGCGGTCTTTTATTCCGGGAGCGATGCCGGGGCACACCATGGAAGACGTGGTCATGGCCCAGGCCGACTACAGCCGTCTCGACCGCGATTCCTCCCCCGTGCGTATCCGCCTGAACAGCACTGCCGTTGGAGTGCGGCACGACGGCGACCCCAACTCGGCAAGCGAAGTGGTAGTAACCTACGCACGCAATCGGCAACTCTTTCAGGTGCGCGGACGCGGTTGCGTGCTGGCTTGCTACAACGGCATGGTCCCCTACCTTTGCCCCCAACTTCCCTCGACGCAGAAAGAAGCGCTGGCTTATGGGGTAAAGACTCCGCTGGTGTACTCGCACATTGCCCTTCGCAATTGGCTCCCATTCCAGAAGCTGGGCGTGCACCAGATCGCAGCCCCGGGATGCTATCACCCGTACGCAGCGATCGATTTTCCAGTGAGCATTGGAGAATACAAATTCCCAAGCCGTCCCGAAGAACCGATGGTCGTGTTCATGGTGCGCACTCCGTGCCAGCCGGGGTTGTCGGAACGGGAACAGCATCGCATTGGGCGGGTGGAGCTTTACGACACGCCCTTTGAGACCTTCGAGCGCAATATTCGCGACCAACTCGCGCGCATGCTGGGCCCGGGAGGCTTTGATCCAGCCGAGGACATCGAGGGCATCACGGTGGGGCGCTGGGCGCACGGCTACGCCTACGAACTGAACTCCTTGTTCGACCCCGACTTCGCCGAGGGTGAAGCGCCCAACGTGGTGGGACGAAAACGGTTCGGCCGGATCGCGATTGCCAACTCCGATGCGGGCGCGGTCGCCTACATGAATGTCGCCATCGACGAGGCGTATAGGGCGGTGCGCGAGCTCTCTCCACAGCGGAACTGAAGAAGAGGTTCCCAGCTCTTGGAGTTGGACCATAGAGCAGCATATTTATCGCATTCGTCGAGATCGCAATTCGTCCACCGCGCCGTTCATGAAGCCGATACTACGGTTTGAGATTCCGTGGAACCAACCCACTGGGCAGCGAATCGAATAGGGCTAGGTAGTCATGCAATGACAGCCGGTTCCGATTTCGCGCCACCCCAGCAATCTTCCCAGGCTGAACGTAAACTCGTTCCCGAAGAGGGGCGCTCAAAAGGAAAAGCCGTGCTCGCGCGCATCGGCAACACGCCCTTGCTGCGGCTGGATTCGCTGGTACGCCACCTTCCCAACGTACAAGCTCACAATGGGCAACCTGCGACCGTAGAACTCTTGGGCAAGGCGGAATGGTACAATCCCGGCGGATCCGTCAAAGATCGAGCGGCCGCAAACATTGTGGTCGAGGCGCGGAGCGCGGGGAAACTCGCTCCCGGAAAAATTCTGCTCGATTCCACCAGCGGCAACACCGGCATCGCCTACGCCATGCTTGGCGCCGCTCTCGGATTTCCGGTCACGCTCTGCGTGCCAGAAAATGTTTCCCTCGAACGCAAGCGGATTCTACAAGCATACGGAGCAAATATTCTCTACACCGATCCAGGGGAGGGTTCCGACGGCGCCATCAAGATCGCGCAACAATTGGCCGAGCGCCATCCCGACCTTTATTATTACGCCGACCAGTATTCGAACGAAGCCAACTGGCGCGCGCACTATGAAACCACCGCGAACGAAATCTGGCAGCAAACCGGGGGACGCATCACGCACTTCGTCGCGATGCTGGGCACCACGGGAACTTTTGTCGGCACTACGCGCCGTCTGAAAGAGCTGAATCCCAGCATCCGCTGCATCTCGCTGCAACCCGATTCCGCCTTTCACGGCATCGAAGGAGCAAAGCATCTGCCCTCGGCGATCGTGCCGCGGATTTACGATGCATCGCTTGCCGACGAAAATCTGGAGATCGTCACCGAAGACGCGCACGCGATGGCCCGGCGGATGGCGCGCGAACAAGGACTGCTGATCGGGGTTTCCGCCGCAGCGGCGATTGTGGGCAGCCTGCAAGTGGCGGAACGGCTGAAGATCGATCAACGCGCCACGATCGTCACCATCCTCTGCGACTCGGGCGACAAATATCTGAGCGAGAAATTCTGGAATGAGGGATGATGCTGGACAAGAGCGCCGCTTCGGAGATGCTGCGGCACCTTATGCTCGAAAAACGCAGGGCGAGCGCTTTACCCTTCCTCGCAACTCGACGCATGTAAGCTGCCACGAGGCACACTCATAGCCCGCCGCACGCCGATTTCAGCGAACACGTCAAAACTTAGGAGACACTCCAGCCGGCGAATGACCACTGTCCCTCGCGGCTTGAGCCTAGTGCTGGTCTGCGGAAGCCCTCCGGACCATCACACTAGGGCGCCGGATTCACCACCAGACACACCGAAGCCATTTCAGAAGTGTAATCCGCATTCGACGATGGAACAAACGTGACCTTCAGCGTATCGCAGGTCGCCGGTGGTGTCGGCACCCTTGGTGTCGACCCTGCCGCCGGATTGTATGTGAAAGTGCCAGCGACCGGCGAACTATTGTAACTGGCGGTTGCATCCAGCTGCGTAGCGCTCAACTGCGTCCCATACGTGATCGGCGCTGGCGTGGGCCAGTCGATCACCACGACCGCTTTCTCAGCGGGCACTGCCAAGCTGTCAGTAGCGGCGGAATACGGACCAGCCGCCGCCCATCTGGCCAGCGGTTTACAAGTGCCAGACCCACTGGACATGGTGATCGTGGCACTGGCGCTCGCGCTCGCATTGGTCGGAGGACCGGCCGTGCAGGAGCCCGATGCCGTGATCACCGGAGTAGCGATTTCGCTGCCAGTCTCATTCGACGATGCGGTCACGACGAACGTATCTCCGTAGGTCGCGTTGGCCGGCTGTCCCGTAAAGGTCACGATGGGTGCAACGGCCGCGTTTATGGTCGTCACAAACTTCAAGTGCGGCGCCCACCGCCAGTTGGCGTTACCCGCCTGGCTCAGCATCCCATCGCATTGACCCGATGTTCCAGTAATCGTGTAGATTCCTGAGGTGAGACCGGCAGTGCAATGTCCGGAAGCCGTATACGTGACCGGCAATCCGGAACTCGCAGTGGCCACGACCGTGAAGCTGGTGCCATTCACAGCCGTCGCCGGAGCCGGTGTAATCAACGTGATGGTCTGGTTGGCCAGCAGAGCCGTCACCAAAGACGTAACCTCAGTCGCAGGCAACCAGTAGGTATTGCCCGCCTGGTCGGCAATCACCGAGCAGTTTCCGGTTCCGCTCGTCATCGTATAAGTCGCGCTGTTGGTCGCCATACCCGTAATGCTGCACACTCCGCCCGCCGTGAAGGTGACGGGGTTGCCGCTCGCGCCACCGGTAGCCGTTACGGTGAAGGAGCCGTTGTAAGCCGCACTTACCGGCGGAACCGTGGTGAACGTGATGGTCTGAGTACCCGGAGTCGCGGTCACAGTCTCTGTTACTGTCGCTGCCGCAGAGTAGAAGCCGTCCCCCGGCTGGTTGGCCGAGATCGAGCAGGTTCCGTCGCCCGTCATGGTCATGGTGATGACCGTCCCACTACCGCTGCCGTACCCGCTGCCGCTGCACGAATCTGAAGACGTTATGACCACGGGTAGGCCCGAAGTGGAGGTTGCCGTCACCGTGAAGGTGGAGTTGTAACCGGCATTGGCCGGTACGGTGAATGGGTTGATGGTCTGTGAGCTCTGTGTCACGCTCGTCCACACGCTCGATTCCACCAGGTTATACGCGTTGACGGTGCCCAGCCCGGTCGCCAAATCATAGCCAGGAGCGGCGCCGTATGCCGGCTGGTACGTCGAGGGGGCGGTTGCAATGCTGGTGTTCGCTACCGCGATTGCGCCAGTGCCGCTTCCGGTCAGCGTGATCGGAGTCTCCGGCTGGTACCCAGAGCCCGCCACCGATATCGTGATGCCGCTCACGTAATTCGGGCCTTGGCCCTTGGTCGTATTCGTGATGTAGACGTCGGAGGCGCTGTACTCCGTGTTCGGGCCGAACTCCGTAATGAAGTTGCCAGCCGCGCCTGTCGCCGTCGCGGTTAACGTCACCGTGTGGCCCGAGTAGGTTGCTGTTGCCAGCGAGCATGCGCTGCTCGCGATTGCCGCCTGCAGGGCCGATGCGATGGATGTCGCGGACGTTCCAACCAGCGTGTATGGCCCACAGCTAGGCGACCCGCCGGGTGCCGCCAAAAGAATCTCGATCCCTGCCCCGTTGGTGCTTTGAACCGCAACCGTCCAGACGGCTGTGGTTGTGCCGGTGCTGACCGCTGCCGTACAAGTAGCCTGAGTGCCGCCCGCATAAAGGGTGCTGCCAGTCGGCGATTTGTAGGGCGAACTATTGCTCGGCCCCGCGATGGTGCATGTAGGCGGGGCGGTGTAACCGCTGCCTCCGGTGATAACAGTGGCAGCGGTGATCACGTCGGTGCTGTCCACGCCGAAGGTGCCGGAGGGTAAATAGCAATGGGCTTTTTCCAGACTGGCGTTATCCGTGCATGCCAGGTCGATATCGCCCTGGGTTACGTCGTTGAAAGCGCATCCGCTGCCCGGGCCACCGGAGCCGCTGGAATTACAGCTGCCGCCGAGGAAGGTTCCGCCAGAGACGCCGTACTCGTTTTGCGCGATCTGGTAGTAGATGGGGTTGGGGTTGCCCCAGATCTGATTGGTCTGTTGATTCACCAGAGCTTGGATGCCTGCCATGGCGGGAGAGGCAACCGAGGTTCCGCCCAACCCGGACCATGTACTCGGGGCGCCGCTGCAAGAAGCCGCTCCGTGCGAGGTTTGGCTCGGGTCAGACCAGCAAATGGTTTCGAAGTGCCCCCAAATACCGTTGCCGGCGAAAAGTGAAACGTCAGGAATATCGCGCACGCCGTCCGAGGGTTGCCCGTATACAGCTTGACCGCCTGTCAGCGAGGAACCCGACTGCCAGGAAGGTTTGGCATAGCCCTGACACTGTGGGTCTGACACGCCGTCGGCACCCGCATCCAGGCCCCCGGCTCCCGTCGCACAATTGCTCGGGCCTCCGCCGGCGGCGCTCGCAACCAGGTACGAGCTAGTGGCGTTGAAAGGACTGGTGTTGCAGGTACCGCTGCTGCCATAGGTTGTGAATGTGCTGTGGGCGATTTCGGAGATCAGGACGTTGGCGCAGGAATCGTCCCAGGGTATTTCCGGAACGTACTGCAAGGCCGAGCCGTAGGACGAGGTATTCGTCGGACTCCAGTAGGTGCTCAGGGGGGTTCCCCCCTTGTCGGCGTTATAGACGTCCTCGAAATCCGTTCCACCGACGGCAACGTTGAACGGCGTTTCGGTCCATCCGCTAACGCTGAGGCTGGCTTCGTTATATTCCGTCTGCGTACCGTTAGTGAGGTCGGCGGAGCAACTGGACGGGCCTCCATCGCCCGTGGCACCGAAAACCGAGACGCCCTCGGCGGCGGCTTGTTGAAATGTGTTGTAGAAGGCCGCATTGCCTCCGTTACCGTTAATGGCTTCGCACTCGCCATAGCTGACGCTGACGATGGCTGGCGGCAGTCCGGCCCCGTTGATCAGATTTTGCAGAGCGATCAGGCCGCCGAAAGTGACCGTGCTCGACGGACACGAGATGTTCTCGATGGCAGCGTTCGGCGCAAACGCGGTAGCCAACTCCACGTCGATGGCCGCTTCGCCGTCGTCGGCGTTCGTGCCGGGATCATCGCAGCCGCCAGGATGAACTTGCGTGTAACTTCCTGAAGGGTAGGCGGTCGACAGTCCGAAAGCATTACGATAACTCGTCCAGTCTCCCGTGCCGTTGTAGGTGTCACTGTCCTCGATCACCGCGATCGTCTGGCCCAGTCCCGTGATGCCGCCGGTGAAGAGCGGATTCAAGTTGTAGATGGTGTAGTTGTCCTGCGGCGTGACCGCGTAGCAAGTACCGGGTTCGGTTGGCACCGACGCAGAAGAGGCGCAACCGGCGAAGGTATAGTCCGGCTTCGCCTTGTACATGGCACGGGGCTTGAAGTCGTTGAGCGAGGCAAAACCCTTCACCACGGGCGCCAGCGCCAGCGGAATTCGCGGATCGCTTATGTTGGAGAAATGCATCTGGCCGTTGACATCCAACTGATGCATCTCGGTGTGGAAGGCCTCACGCAGTTGGCCCGCCGTACCCGAGAAGTCGATCAGAATTCTGCTGAGGTAGACCTGGTTGACGCGAAAGCCATGCGACTCGAGCCAGTTGGTGATGGTGTCAATATCTTCCTGCGCCACTCCAAACCTTTGCCCAAATTCAGCCGCGGTCAGCCAATGGTGGAAATTCGGCGACTTCCTGTCGTTGAGTTGGTCGATCAGTTTGTCGAGCGCCTGTTCCTTCTCGGGAGAGCGCTGCAACAGGAGGAACATGTGATCGATGTCGAAGCTGTCCGAGACCGGCCCCCGATCGTTCTTGGCGTTTGCCTCCGGGCGCGTGTTGTGAGCAAGCCGCACCGTCTGGTTATCGTCAATCGACTGAGAGATGCGAACAGAGGAACCCGTTCCACTATGTTCGGACGCGAAAATTGTTTGCGGCAACAGGGCGAACGCCAGAGCAAACATGGCGACAAACAGAATTGTGTGAATACGGCGGGCGGGTACCATGACTGTTCCTCCGGGAGGCGAACAACGACAATCTAACGAAAACTGAGATCGACAGATACTAACAAAGAAACAGGGGAAAGTCAGTGAAAATGAAGGTATCTTGATCGGAATTCCGTCTCAGCTTCAAGGCCGATAATGGGCTGGCGAACGGGCGATTTTCACAGCTCGGTACTGTGAAAAGACTTTCATCTGAAGTGCAACGAATCGGTGTGCGACACGAGC
This sequence comes from Acidobacteriaceae bacterium, assembly GCA_003162935.1. GTDB lineage: Bacteria > Acidobacteriota > Terriglobia > Terriglobales > Acidobacteriaceae > Acidiflorens. The sequence goes on along the minus strand of PLUW01000026.1, from coordinate 104 downwards.
CGACGCAGACGGAATGCTCGCCATAAAAAAAAGCGGCCCAGATTTCGCTGGGCCGCAATCGTTAGCGTCGCGAGCACTCGTCCGCTGTATCGCTCGTTACGGAT
>PLUW01000112.1:15335-15656 GCA_003162935.1 Acidobacteriaceae bacterium | reverse complement strand
CAGCACGTCCATCTTCGTGCGCTGGAAGCAATCGACGGCTTCTTGTGGCGTGCACACAATCGGCTCATTCTCGTTGAAGCTTGTGTTCAGGATCACCGGAATCCCGGTTTTCTGGCCAAAGGCCTTGATCAGATCGTAGTAAAGCGGATTTTCGTCTCGCGCCACGGTCTGCAGTCGCCCGGTGTCGTCGACGTGATTCACGGCGCAGAGGCTCTTTCGTTTCTCGGGACGAATCTTATACACATGCAGCATGAAGGGCGAGGGATGATCGTGCTCGAAGTATTCGTGCTGGGCCTCGGCCAATATCGAGGGCGCAAACGG
>PLUW01000112.1:184-15190 GCA_003162935.1 Acidobacteriaceae bacterium | reverse complement strand
CGAGGCCTTCATCGCCGGCGGCCGGTTGAATCCAGGTGCGGCGGAATGGCGTTCGCGAAAACAGTTTGCCGTTGGCCACGCTGTTGAGGGCACAGCCTCCCGCCATGGCGAGATTTTCTTCGGGAACGCGTTTGTGCAGTTCGTTCGCCAGATGGAAAAACACTTCCTCAAAGACATGTTGCATGGCGTAGGCCAGGTCCATATCGCGCTGCGTGATTTCGGCGTGCGGTTCGCGAGGAGCGCCGAATAGCTTTTCCATCTTGTCGGAGAAATGCCGCGCCAGGCGCACTGTTCCGTCAGGAAGCACCTGCATTCCCTGAGTGCTGCCCAACGGCTTGAAATAACTCATGTTGAGCTGGAAGCTGCCATTCTTGAGGGCGACAACCTTGCGAATTTCATCGACATATGTATCTTTCCCGTACGGCGCGAGGCCCATGACTTTGCCTTCATCGCCGTACTTTCTATAGCCGATGAAATCGCAAATCATGGTGTAAAAGCTGCCGAGCGAGTGCGGCAGGAACACGCGGTCGAGCACCTGAATTTCCGGGCCTTCACAGCGCGCCATCATGGTGGAGACGAAATCTCCTGACCCGTCGTAACTGAAGCCGGCGGCTCTGTCCCACGGCGAGCAGTAGTACGAACTGGCGATGTGGGCGATGTGATGTTCGAGATGATGCTCCTGGAACTTCAGCGTAGCGGCATCGACCTCGAGCGCCTGCGCCAGCAGTGAACGTACGTCGCGCATCGACTCTTTGCGTTGCCGCATTTTGATGAAGTTCAGAACCTTGGCTGGGTTCGCCAGCGCATACTGTACTTTTTTAGTCAGGTTGGCGTCACTGTCCTGTCCCACCGCGACATGCTCAACGTCGGTGACCTTCGCGCCCGCAGCATCCAGACAGGCCTTCACGGCCAACGCAGGAAAGCCGCCATAATGCTTGCGCCGGTTCAAGCGCTCTTCGGCTACGGCAAAAAGAATTCTGCCATCTTGCAGGATGGCCGCCGAAGAGTCGGCATGAAACATGTTCAGGCCCAGAATCAGCATTTACGGCTTGTTCCCTTCTCTCATCGTTTTCAAGTTCGTTTTCATTTTCGACTACTCGAATTTGCCTTGCAGCGCGGACGCAACGAACTCGCTCAGATCGACCTTCAAAGGTTGCCCGATCTGATAGGAATTCTGCAGCCGCAATGTCGCGAAGGACGAGCCCACTACCTGTTCAAATGGAACGGGCGGCGTCTTGCCGCGGAGCGCATCGACAAAAGCCTGCATTTCCGCCTTGTGGCCCTTGTCCTGTGCCCAGCGCGCGCGCGTGACTTGTTTGCGGCCGTTGCGAACCAGTTCGATCCGGCGAAAATCTTCCAGAATCGCGACCGAGCCGCCTCCGAAAACTTCGATACGCTCCTTCGAAGCCGATTTGTCGCCGTTGGCGAGATAGCTGATTGTGCCCAGTGTGCCGTTCGCGAATTTCAGCGAGGCAACGAGGTTATCGGCGCTGTACTGCCCTGCGTTGCCCACAGGCTGCGCTTGCACCTCGATCGGACACGCCGCCGCGAGAAAGCAGAGGAAGTCAACAAAATGGCAAACTTCGCCGAGAATGCGTCCGCCTCCCTGCTCGAGATCGTTCACCCAATGATCGGCCGGAATGTAGCCGGCATTTACGCGATAGTGGATGGCCAGCGGTTCGTGGATGTCGGACAAGAACTGCTTTAGCTGAACTGCCATTGGGGCGAAGCGACGATTGAATCCGACCGCCAAGACCGGAGCACTGCATTCGTCCGAAGCACGAACCAGCGCCGCCAGTTCGCTTTCGTTCAGGCACAGCGGCTTCTCGCAGAACACGGCCTTCCCTGCGCTCATCGCCGCAAGCGCCTGGCTGGCGTGAAGGTTGTGACGCGTGGCGATCAGTACGGCATCGATGTTTGCATCCTGCAAAAGCTCTTCTTCTGAATTCGAGCAGTAAGCGAAGCCAAACTTTTCCGCCACGCTTCGGCTGCGGGGTCCGGTCGCATTGCACACGCCGACAAAAGAGACGCCCGCGATCTCCTTGAGCGCAGGTAATAGCGTATTCTGCGCGAAACTTCCGGCTCCGAGGACACCGAAACCTACGGAACCTTTTGCAATCATGGCGGCTGTCACCGGAATTCTTGTCGAGCGATTCGGCACGGTTCCAGATTCAGGGCCAGCGTAGGTGATCAACGCGCCCAGAAAAGCCTCGCGCGTGTTGCCGGTGATCAGGTCATAGGCACGCGTGGCTTGTTCCATCGGAAAGCGGTGGGTAATCAGCGATGGCAGGTTCAATTTGCCGTCCGCGATGAAGCGCAGAAACGCTTCCAGATTGCGCGTTTCGGTCCAGCGCACGTGTCCAATCGGATAATCGCGCCCCTTCTGCTCATATGCGGCGTCATAGCGGCCGGGGCCGTAAGAGCGCGAAATTCTGAAGTCCAATTCCTTTTCGTAATACAGCTTGCGCTGCAACTCCATGCCGACGGTGCCCACGGCGACGACAATGGCGCGGTCGCGCGCCAGTTCCGCCGCCAGATTCACCGGTTCACTGCTGGGAGTCTCCGCCGCGATCAGCACCGCGTCCACACCCACGCCGCACGTTTTCTGAAAACACAAATCGCGGAACTCAGGCGCGTTGATGGCCACGGCTTCGGCTCCGCTCGCGATGGCAAGGTCGGCTCGCTGTTGCAATAGGTCCATTCCAAAGACGCGGCAACCGGCGGCCTTCAGCAACTGCACCGTGATTTGTCCGAGCAGACCCAGGCCGATGACCGCGACCGTGTCGCCGAGCGCGACCTCCGCGGTTCGAATGCCGTGCAGGCAAATCGCGCCCACCGTGCCGAAGGCTGCTTCTTCGTAAGAGACCGGCGACGCAGATTGCCCGGTCTCGGGAATCTTCGCCACTAGCATTCGCGGCACGCAGGCAAATTCGGCATGGACCGCATATCCCGCGCCCGCGCAAGCTATGCGGTCGCCTACTTTAATGTCGACGACGCCATCGGCAACGGCAACTACCAGTCCTGCGCTGCTATACCCAACCGATTGCGGCTGATCGAGACGCGAGCGCACGGCGTTCATGGTGGGAACCAGACCATCGCGCCGCAGCTTTGCCAACACATCGCGCACCAGGTCGGGACGAGCTTTCGCCTTGGCCACGAGGCCCTTGCTGGCGAACTCAGCCGACGCTCGCTCCGTGCCGGCCGAAACCAGCGAAGCTGCCACTCGCACCAGCACACAGCCCGGCAGCAACTGCGGAGCCGGAACGTCGGCAACCTTCAACTCGCCCGTGCGCGCGTCTTGTAAGAGCTGCTTCATGCAATTGCCATTTGCGCCGAGTCGATCTGCCGCTGGGCGAACGCCCTCGCGCCGCCATCGATAAACAGCTGCATCCAGATTTCCAGCGTCAGCAGTTGCCAGATTTGCATCGACCAGTCTTCCGCGCCCCGCCGGTGCTCGTCAACATACCTGCGAACTGTTTCTGGACGAAACAACCCTCGGCGCTTGACCTGGGATTCTGAAAGAAGATCGTCCACCATGGGACGCAAATCGCGCGCCAGCCAGTAGTCTACCGGCGCCGCAAAGCCTGCCTTCGGCTGCCGCAGAACTTCTTCTGGCAGCATACTACGCATCGCTTCGCGAAAAATGTGCTTCGTCACCGGGCGCCATTTGCCTTTCAGCTTCCACCCCGGCCGCACATTCCAGGCCACGAATTCGGCCAGTTCACGATCCAAGAACGGCACGCGCACTTCGACCGACGACGCCATGCTCATCTTGTCGTTGTAAGTCAGATTCAGTGTGGTCATGAAGATCTTAGTATCGAGATAGAGCATCTGGTTGAGAAAATCCGCGTGCCGCACTTTGTCAAACGCCGCCAGATGCTGGGCTGCAGAATTGTGGTTTTGCGGCTGCTGCGACTGAGGCGCATACAAACCAGTCTTCTGCTGCGTGTCGAGATAGGTGCAATTTCGGATGAAAGCTTCCGCAGGACTGAGCGCGGCGCTGCGCGCCATCTTCTTCGCCAAACGCACCGATCCTTTCATCCGTGTTCCGCGCAGCGACGGCAATCGCAACAAAGCACGCTCCGCGGCGGAGCGAGCAAAGCCGGGGGCTCGCCGATATTCCTCCGCCCACGCGTGCGCGATATGCTTTCGATATCCCGCAAAAATTTCATCGCCGCCGACACCAGACAAGAGCACGGTTGCTTGCTTGCGCGCTTCGCGGCATACCAGGTATGCGGTGATGATTGCAGGATCGGCGGTGGGCTCATCCATGTGCCACGCCAGACGTGGCAACAGGCCGACCACGTCGGGCTCGACTACGATCTCATGGTGTTCGCAGCCCAGTTTGCGCGCGAGGCGGCGCGGGACGCCGGGATCGTCAATCGCCGTCTCGCCGACGCGATATTTTTCGGGAAACGTAATCGTATAAGTACGCACCGGCTGTTTGCGCGCCATGGCGGCCACAATACTCGACGAATCCAGACCCGCACTCAAGAACGCGCCGATCGGCACGTCGCTCACCATCTGCTGCTCGACCGACGCGCAGAATCGCTCGCGAATTTCATCCGCCAGATCCGCTTCGGTTCGCTCGAAGGGATGATTCGCCGGAGGAAACGTCAAATCCCAATACTGTTCGACTCGGAACTCGCCGTTTTGCCAAAGCGCATAGTGCCCCGCTGGCAGCTTGAGGATTCCCTCAAACATCGTGAGCGGATCGGGCACCCAGAGGAAGGTCAGGTATTTGTCGAGCGCTTCCCGGTTCATGCTCGCTTCAATACCCGGCACTTCGAGCAGCGCTTTTACCTCGGAAGCAAATGCCAGTTTCCCGCCGCGATCGCAGTAATAAAGCGGCTTGATCCCAAAATGATCGCGAGCCAGAAACAGCTTTGGCGAGGGGCCGCGCAGGTCGCAGATGGCGAGCGCAAACATGCCATGCAGGCGGTTCAGGCAATCTTTGAAGCGGTCGGGGCCATATTCCTCGTAGAGATGAAGCACGACTTCCGTATCGGTGTGCGAACGAAAACGATGTGCGTTGGATTTGGCTTCGAGCTCTTGGCGCAGATCGGCGAAGTTGTAGATTTCGCCGTTGTAGGTAATCCACACGGTGCCATCTTCGTTGCTCATGGGCATGTGGCCATCGGCGGAGAGGTCGAGAATGGCGAGGCGGCGGCTGCCCAGCCCGATGTATCCGCCATCGGGGAAATGCCGCTCCCAGAGTCCGGAGTCGTCGGGGCCGCGGTGCGTCTGCACGTTCGTCATGCGGACCAGCGTCTCCCGGTCGCCGCAGTTCACGAGTCCGCTAATGCCGCACATACTTCAGCTCCTCCACCGCCCGCAGCTCGTAAATTTTGGCCTTGATGTGAAAGAACTGAATGCCCTGCATCGCGCAATAAATCAGGCCGGGGACGCCGTCGAGAACACCGAGTTTGAATACGTACTTATAAAGAAAGAACAATATCGGCGATCCTGGCAATCCCAGAAAATGTCGCCGCAACCATCGGCGGCGCTGTGCTTGCGTTCCCCAAAAGGCGGGCTGAATTTCTTCGTCATTCTTATTGCGATTGCCCTCGAGCCAGACGCGCGCCTCCCAATTCGAGTACTCGTTGTGCTTCTGGATATAGCGCGACAGGGACTCCACGTTATGGTGCACGAGCGGGTGCGTCAGCTTGCGTGTAGCTCCGGTGACTACGACATGCTCATGCACTTCCATGTCGGCCATGCTGGCGTTCTGATCCTGAAGGCGGCATTCGAAGCGCCCCAACCCCTTGCGGAACAAGGACAGCTTCCAGAAGCTCGCTCCGCTATGCCGCAACCGCCGCCCAAGAAAATGCATCTGCAAGGCGATGTAATAGCCGTTGGTGCGTTGATCTTGAATTGCCTTTTGAATTTCCTCCGCGAGATCGTGCGTGAGAACCTCGTCGGCATCGAGCAGCAAGATCCAATCGTAAGCCAGAGGCAAGGTATCCATCGCCCACTGGCGCTTTTTCGGCCAGCCTCCCGCATAGTGGAACTGGACAACCTGCGCGCCGCAAGACTGAGCGATGGCAACGGTGTCATCGGTGCTCTGTGAGTCGATGACATAAACTTCCCCAACCGATTGCAACGATTCGAGGCAGCGCCGAAGATTGTGCGCCTCATTGCGGACCGGGATAATCACGGTCAAGGGCAGCAACGGCGCGGCTTTTGCCGCACCTCCCGTCTCGGCTTCCGATTTTGTCTCGATCGCGTCTGTCATTGCTAGTCTGTCATTGCTAGAAGGGCTAAAAAGGTCTTACTATCTTAGCCTCCGGCGCGCGATTTTCACAAAGAACGTCGTGCCAGTGCTAGTATCGCTGTTGCAACCATGCCTCAAACCTCTCCAGTTGCGGGGTTAAAGGAAGAAGTCCGGGAATTCTGGAACGCCGATCCCTGCGGCTCGCGCTATCTGGGCGATCATGCCGACTTCGAGGCCCACGCCCGAGCGCGCTATCAACTGGAACCCTACATTCACGAATTTGCCGGCTTTGCCCAATCCGCAGGCCAACGAGTGCTTGAGGTTGGAGTCGGCATGGGCGCGGATTATCTGGAATGGTTAAAGGCTGGAGCGCAAGCCACCGGCGTGGATCTTTCCAGCATCTCAATCGAGCGGGCGAAGCGGCGCTGCGAAATGGCGGGCCTCACGCCCGATCTGCGTGTGTCCGACGCCGAGCACCTGCTGTTTCCGGACGACACCTTCGACGTCGTCTACTCTTACGGCGTGATGCACCACAGCCCCGACACTCCGCAATGTATCCGCGAAGCCTGGCGAGTTCTCAAGCCCGGAGGCGCGCTTCGCATCATGATTTACCACCACGCCTCGCTCACCGGGTTTATGCTCTGGCTGCGCTACGGTTTTTTGCGCGGCAAGTCTCTGCGTCAGTCCGTTCGCGATCACCTGGAAAGTCCAGGCACCAAGTCCTACACGCGAGAAGAAGCGCGCACGCTGCTGCAGGGCTTCGAGCAAATTGAGTTGCGGCAAGCCTTCAGCCCCGGAGATCTGCTTTTGAACGAACCTTCGGCACGCTTTCAAGGGTTGGCGTACCGCTTTGTCTGGCGATTGTATCCGCGTTTCTTGGTGCGCCGACTGGGAGCAAGATGGGGATTGTTCCTTTTGATTTCCGCGCGCAAACCGGCGGCGACGTAAGGACGCTTATAAATTCTGCTCGCACCAGCGCTGCAGCACGAACAGAGACCACGGTCGCGACCAGGAAGTCTCTCCCGCAAGAAAACGCTTCCAGACGTTTCGTACGGCGCCGACGTCCATCGAAGTCTGATCCCAATTCCCTTTCAGCAGCGCGTCTTCGACGACCGGCCTCATGTCTCCGCGGAGCCAGCGCTCAAACGGCAGAGTGAAGCCGCGTTTCGGGCGATGGACGATGTCTCTCGGCAACTCGACGCCGAGGCTCGCCAGCAGCAGGCCCTTCGGCGAGTTCCCTTGCAACTTCTCATTCCCCGGAATGCGGAAGCAGGCTTCTACCAGCGAGCGATCGAGAAACGGCACGCGCAACTCGACGCCGTGCGCCATGCTCATAAAATCGGAATCGCGGAGCAGCGTGTTGCGCATGTAGAAGCACGATTCGAGATAGGAGACGCGGTTCACCGGATCGAGCGACTGGCTATGCGTGATCGACTCTTGCAGCATTCCATCAAGGGATTGCTGCGAGGCCTGGCAATCCGGCGGCGAGAACAACGCGTCACGCTCCGCCGCACCAAACAGAGCCCGCACGAGAAAGTACGGATGAATGACTGAGTCTTTGCCGGCAGCCAAATCAGCCAGTTTGCGGCTGCGATCGCCCTTTCCACCAAATGCCGTCAGGGACGCGGAGAGCGCCCACCGCGCAAGCTTTGGCAGTCGCCCAAGGCGGTGTGAAAACAATTCCATTTTCGGCACGCGGCGAAAATTCGAGTAGCCCGCGAACATCTCATCCGCGCCCAGGCCGGTGAGCGCAACCTTCACTCCCGCCGCTCGAGTCTTGGCGGAGACAAGATAGATGTTGATGCCGTCCATGGTGGGCTGATCCATCGCACGGATAGCTTCGGGCAACACCGCCAGCGTGTCTTGCGGCGAAACTGGAATCTCATGATGCTCGGTGCCGAAGCGCCGGGCGACTTCTCGCGAATATTGCCCTTCGTTAAACTCTTCTTCCTGAAAAACCAGCGAGAAGGTGTTCGCGCGCACGCCATTTTGGCTAAGGACGGCAACTAGCGCGCTGGAATCGATTCCGCCGGAAAGAAACACTCCGACGGGCACGTCACTCACCAAGTGCGACAACACGACTTCGCGCAGGATTTCGGGCAACCGTGCAGTCGTCGCAGCTTCGGAGCCTGCAAATCGTGGCTCCGATTCGGCCGCCGAAACAGATTGCAGCGGATTCCAATATTCTCGGCTCGACACCAACCCGCTTTCTACCGTGAGCACATGTCCCGGTGGAACCGACCGGACTCCTTCTATGATCGTCCAGGGCTCATACACGGAACCGAACGTGAGGTAGCTCAAAACCCCTGTGGGATCGGCCTTTCGCGGCACCAGTCCGGATTGCAGAAGCGTTCGAACCTCCGAAGCAAAAATAAACCTCTGCTTCGACTGGTGATAGTACAACGGCTTGATTCCCATGGGATCGCGCGCCAACAGCAGTCGCTTGCGCACAGCGTCCCAGAGCGCAAACGCAAACATGCCACCGAACCGCGTAAGGCACTCCTCGCCCCACACGCGATACGCGGCCAGAATCACTTCCGTGTCGGAATGACTCTGGAACCGCTCGCCGCCTGCTTCGAGTTCCTTGCGAAGTTCGCGGAAGTTGTAGATCTCGCCGTTGAATACGATCCAGTTGCCAGTGATCGGATCTTGCATGGGCTGATGCCCGAGCGGCGAGAGATCGATGATGGAAAGTCGGGTGTGCGCGAAGCTAACGCTGCCGGGTTCCGGCGCCAGATCAATCGTGACCGTGCCCGAATCGTCGGGTCCACGATGCGCAAGGCTCTGCTGTGCGCGCGCCAGGAACTCGCGCGACACTTCACCTTCCCGGCACACAACTCCAAAGATTCCACACATGCGATCTCGGCGGTAAGCAGCGAACCTATATACTACGCGCTGGATAATTGGCCGTGGGTTCGTCGGGGATTCGCGCCTTACGAGGTGCAATCGCGAGCCGCGCGGAGGATCGGTTGCGATGGGACGTCTTGCTTTTGCAGCTTCGTTGATGTTTTTGGGGATTGCCCCGCAGTCCGTCTCGGGCCAAGCCGCTGAGACACAAGCGGACCGAACGCTGGCGCACAGCCAATCCGGATCTGAAGCTGTTAACTCCTCCATCTGCCACACTGGGAACTCAACCACTGGTTCGTGCGGTGGGGGCAGTCCGGCAGGAATCACATACGTTACGACAGCGCACGACTGGAGCCAGAAAACTGCCAGCAGGTTGACGGGTGGAACGCAGGCAACGGTCACGCTGACTCCTTGTCCGGCCGGGATTGACACGACGAGTGGAGTTGGCTATCAGATTTTTATTTCGGATGAACGACACAACGAAGCTGTCGATGTGATTTCCGGGAGTTGCCAGTCCGGAGAGTCTTCGGGGACGATTACGTTTACTCCTTACTACTCTTATTCCGCCAGGTCGACCATCGGTTCGGCCTCATCGGGCATTCAAGAAACACTGAACGACGCATGCGGAGTCGATCCGACGGCATGGAAAAACTCCCAGTGCAATGTCATCTTGCCAGCGAACGGCCCCGGTTATCCCGCCCACTCCGTTAACACGTACAGTGTTCCGGGAACGATCTACCTACACTCGAACCAATCGGTTTTGAGCGGCTATGGGGCATCGCTCGATTGCACCGGACGCGCAGCCTGCCTGCAAGTTGGCAATCTGACGAGCTCCAATGCGTTTACAAATAATACGATCCACGGGCTCAGCTTCCGTTCGCCGGTGAATTACTCGAATAACCCGGCGTATGCGGGAGTAGCGATCGCGAAGACGCAGCGCTCGTCGCAGTTGGTGACGATCGCGACGGCCAGCCCGCATGGCTTTCGGGCGGGTGATATGGTGACCATCCTGTTCACCGACAACAGCGCGTACTGGGGAGATGCGATGGTCACAGCCGTGCCGTCGAGCACAACGTTCCAGTACGCGCATTCCGGAAGCGATATTGCTTCCCAGGCAACGCCCGGGGTGGTCGCTCTGGCTTATGTCGCGATCCTGGACAACGGCATGAACACCCACTTGACCGACATCGCCTATGACAAGGTGGGCGACAAAGGGAACTTCAATAATTTTTTCGATCTCTGGGACGATGAGAGCGCCACCATCGAGCACTTCAACAACAATGCCATTTCGCTGAACCACGGCGCAAACTGGACGGGATCGTTTGTCTTTTCGGCAGGAAACCAGGGGCGAAATCAGATCGCTCCGGTCATCACGCTGCGGGACTCGACCATCACAGCCAACGGCTCCAACGGCGTGACGGTTTACAACTGCAATGGCCTTTACGTCGAGAACACCGTGCTACAGGCCACCGGGCCGTGGCAGGTGTATGCGTCGAACTCGACCGGAAACTACCAAGGGGCATATCTGAAAAATATCTACTCGGAAAGTTCGGCGGCCGCGAATCCGGTTTCGCCGGCGCATTCTCCGTTTGCCGGGACGGGCGTCTCAGGTCTGATCGCAGGACCGACCAGCGCGGCGGGCACTTTCGCGATCGCTGGGGTCGGCGGAGTCCAGGGCTGGTTTGCCTCGGGCGGAAGCGGAAGCACGCATTATTCCTACTTCATCGTTGCGAACGATACGACGGCTGGCAGTCACACTTCGCCAATGCAGGTGTTGAACTACAACTCGACCGGGAGCGACTCGATCCCGGTGCGGTGGCCGCGAGTCGCGAACGCAGCGGACACCATCACCTATGACGTGATCCGCACCACCACGCCCGGGGGAACTGGGGCGGCGTATCCGTCGCATGGAAACTGCAACGGCGGAACAGCGACGGCGTGCGGGTATGTTGCACACAACCTCCCACAATGCGCGGGACTGGTTTGTAACTACACCGACAGCGGGAGTGTGGTCTCGCAGCCCTACACGATTCCGCCCGGGACATATGCTGGGAACCTGATCTTTTGGCCGGGCTCGATTGTCTCGGTCAATCAAAGTGTCGCGGTCGATATCGAACATCCGAATGTGGTGGGCGTCGGGCTCAATAACAGTCCATTGCAGGTGGCGAACCGGTGCACGGATTATGGTCAGACGTCGCCGGGAGGATATACGGCATGCGCGGCGAGCGTAACCACAGCCAACAACAGTGTTCCCAATCAGACCGCTACGCTGATGACGGACGGTGGATCGGCAGGCGGTGGACAAACGGTTTCGAAAGGGCGTTTAAACTTTGGGACGTCGCCGTGGGCCGCGTTGCAGCCGCACCACATCATCACCCTGGTTGATTCGCAGCCCGGCTTGACTCGCGGGACCATCGGCTACCGGCCGCCGGCGAGCGCGAGTGATGTGTGGATCGGCACGGACGTGCCCATGAGTGGCGTCAATTTGAACCTGGGGCAGCTAGCCTTCGGCGCTCCCGTGTCGATCACGCACTACATCGATGCCACCGGAGACGGCGGCCATTCGAACTGGCTGGAGCGGTTGACCTTGAAGCAAAAAACGTTCGCAGTGCCGGTAAAGATAACGGAGGGGAACAGTTTCTCCCTGGGAGGGGGGACGCCGTTGACGCAGATCAAAGTCTACAGCGTTACCATCCCTGCCAGCCACGTACCCGCCCAGAGTTGCATCGATGTCGTTGGGAAGGTCGCTGGCCTGACTAAGTCGGATCAAATCACAGGCATCACTCCGCCGCAAGAATTCGGGAATCTATCGCTCAATGCTTATGCCGCCGGCGCGGATGCGATCCTGTTCCACTTCTGCAACCCGAGCGGCGCCGAAGCGATTGCGCCGCCGGGTACATACTCATTTCTGGCGATGCGCTAAATACCTGCTATCGGCTTATCCGTGGAGGCGAGGCTCGGTGTTGTAAGCAAACAGCAGCGTCGCCATCAGGATCAATGCCGAGATTGGCAGCGCGCCGACCAGCAGCACTCTCATGGGTCCATTGGTCAGATGGTTCTGCAAATAATCCGGGTAGCGAGTTCCCGCGACCAGCGTACAAATGATTGCCACGGTCAAAACCCAGGCCGGGCGCGAGAATCTACCCGCTTTGAGGAGAAACCAGACAAACATCAACGGCAGAATCTCAAGCACGTAGTAGTGTCGCCAGGTGAACGGCGAGATGAGGAGGGTGATCAGCGACATGACTACCATGTCCCAGACGATGTCGCCTCGCCGATTCTTGCTCCGCAGGAACCACAGGACGATCAGGTAGATCGCAAATCCTAATGCTTTATTGAAAACACACAATCCGCTGGGAGTTTGCGCGGGCGTCTGACTGTAACTCAATATGGTTCTGTAATAAGTGTTTTGTACAAGGCCACAAAGCGAATAGTTGTAAGGCCCGGGAACGCCGCACGAGAGCGTCGAGAGCTTGGAGAGGTACAGGCGGTGATTTTGCCAGCCAAGGTGCCACACTCCGATGCCCATGAGCAGGACCATCCACAGCGCATAGAACGCGAGCCATTTCCAGCGACGCCGGACCAGGAAAACACCGATTGCCAGAAGCGGAGTGAGTTTCACGATCGTGGCGAGAGCCAACATTAGCGCGGAGAGAACATCCTGCTTCTTCTCTGCGAAAAGAACCCCCGCTGACCACGTCAGCAGGAGCAGGGCCCCGAACTGCCCCTTCTCCAGCGTCAGCGCGAAGGGCTGGAAGGCGAATCCTGCCAGCGTACAGATCAGAAGAGTTGCGGGGCTAAGCGCTTGGCACAGTTTCAAACAAATCCATATGGCCAGAAAAAAGAACAAGTCGGTGAGAACGCGCCAAACCATGAACGCCAACTGGTAGGGCAATCTACCCAGCGGCACCAGTAATGTTGCAACGATTGGTGGAGCGCTGAAGTGTAAAGTATCGCCAAGCCCATTCTGGTGGGCTACCTGGTTCCACTCGGTATCCGGTGCGATGCGGTCTAAGACCGCTTCCTTGTTTTCTCGCGTGGCGTAATACAGCGGATGCTGGCTGGGGTGGGCCGATCCCGCCAACTTCGCAGCCACGTAGTAATGTGGAAAGTCGATCGCCGATCCAGTGGGGTAGGCGGAGGATCGGAATGCTTCCCACTCCGTCGCGAACTGGTTGGCAGCAAAGATCACCAGCAAAACCACAACGGCAGAGGTCAGCCAGCGCCCCATATCTGGAGCACTGACGGCTGTTTGGCTTGACTCCGCGTTGGAGGTAGTCGAGGTATTCACGTAGTTGAGATCACAAAGATATTCGCGTCATGGTAACAGAAGGAACCGTGAGCCACGCCGGATCAGGGACCGCCGAACCTCGTTTTCTCATTGAGGTTTTCTCATTGAGATTACCTTGCCCCCGCCGCATCAATCGCTGGAGTGTCAGGCGGAATGTAATAGAGCCAGATCGTCTTGCCCACCTGCTGTTTCGGCGTGTACCGATCAATCCAGTCGAAGGCATGCGGCGGATCGGTGGTGTGGAAAACATCGCCAAAGCGCAGCGAGCGTGCGCTGATTGCCACCCATCCTGTAACCGGGTGAAAGGGCGCTAGCACTTCCATCTCGGGCAATCCCATGTATGAAAGTTCGGCGCTGCTCCACATGGCAATGTGCACGTGCGAAACGTGTTGGGCGCGAAGCGCCTCCGCAAGACGGTAAAGGTCCTGGCCGCAGTCCAAGTCGCAGCCGGTAATGAGAACCCTGCTTGGGTCTTTCCCGGCCAATGGATTGAAGTAGGCGAGGTAGTCGCTGCGCGCAGCCGACGACACAATCCCCTGCCACAGCAACAAGGCTGCCAGCAAGGCCCTTCCGCCGAGGCGTGCGCGTCCCGGAAGTTGCCACAAATGCGCCGCTCCAAAGCCCCCCACCACGGCTAGCAGCGGAAACACAACCAGAACGTGCCGCAGGCCGGCATCGTAGCTCACGCCCATGGTTACGGCCAGGATTGCAATTGCAGATACGGCCGGGGCCAACGTTTGCCAGCGCCTCTCGCCCCGGCGTGCGCACAAAGCAGCCATCCCGATCATGCACAGGATCAGAAACGGCAAGGGTGTTTTTACGGCGATTGCGACGAGAAAGAAGTACCACCATCCTCCCGCTTTGGTTTTCCCCAACATATAGCCGAGCGGCGTACTCTTGTTGAGAGTCCAAGCGGTGGCGATGCCTTTCAGTAGGGCGGGCGCGGGCAGCGCCCAGTCTGAAATCACAGCGTCCCGTGCAATGCTTCGCAGGGGCCCTGGGAAGTGTTGGAATGATGGCATGTTCTGGGGAGTCAGTTGCATGCTTTCCCGCACATGACCGACAGAGAATCCGTATCCGGCCCAGAGCACGATCAGGGCAATCGCGCCCGCTAGCGAGGCCTTTGCGGCCCACGCGCGGCGATCGACTTTGGGCAGAGGTTCGTTGCGTCCCCGCTGTAGCAGTTTACAGAGAATCAGGCCGAATGCGACCGCCGGGAAGAAGAGCAGGATCGTGAACTTGGAAAGCAATGCAAAGCCCGCCGCAATCCCCAGCCAGACCGTCGATCGAGTCGTTGGCTTATCGAGCCATGTGGCAAAGGCAAAGAACAATGCGAACTGCATGCACGAGGCTGGCAAATCCGTGTAGGCCACGCTCGCGAAGGCCAGGATAAACGGCAACGTGCTGAGCAGCGCAGCCGCCAGCACTCCCGCTAGGTCTCCGAACTCCCGGCGAGCCCAGAGGAAGACGAGAACGATCTCGAGTACCAGGAATGGGAGCATGCCCGAGCGGGCCAGGGCCAGATTGCGGGCGAAATGCCCGCTGCCGTAGATGATGTGATTGCCTACAACGTTGTAATCCTGCGTCGCGGGATCGTCAGACGGCCGACTTGGATATCGCTCTCCGGCCACCAGCAGCGGTAGCCCTATGGCGA
>PLUW01000112.1:0-168 GCA_003162935.1 Acidobacteriaceae bacterium | reverse complement strand
GCGATGACGAGCACAACCAAATGGGAACGCTTCACGATTCCTCTTTCTCCTTCCTGAAGAGCATCGCCTTGAGACGCCGTCGTCTGGCCGCCCAGGCTGGGTTTACCAACCCGGAGTACATAAACCGGTATTGCGGATCGGAATAGTAGGCTTCGACCTCGGTTCGCC
>PLUW01000091.1:3932-11815 GCA_003162935.1 Acidobacteriaceae bacterium | reverse complement strand
TGGTCTGTGCCGCTGTGGGGACAGGTAAGCCTGGTCGTATTCACCCTAGGCAGCCTGCCCGTCATGCAGGGTCTGAAACTGCAGCAAATCACGCTCTTCGTGGTTCCGCTGCTGGCGGTGGCGATGGCGCTCCTCGTTTCGGATCGACCCGTTGCCGCCGGCGTTTTGCTGGCATTGGCTACCATCAAGCCGCAGCTGGTCTTGCTGTTATTGGTCTGGTTGACGATCTGGACCGTCGCCGACTGGCGCCGTCGCTATCGCTGGGCCGCGTCGTTTCTTGTGTCCATGGCCATTCTTTGGGCAACGTCGGAGTGGTATCTGCCACACTGGATTCCGCGCTTCTGGCAGGCGGTTCGCGAATACCACAACTACACGGGAGAGATGTCGGCGATGGACGAACTGGTCGGCTTTCCCTGGAGCCGGGCGCTTGAACTTTTGGCGTTTACAGGCATGATCGGCGCGTGTTGGAGGGAGCGACGGCAGCCGACGAATAGCGACGCCTTTGCCTTCACGCTCAGCCTGGTGCTGGCCACTACGATTCTCCTCGTGCCTTCCTACGGCCCGTACAATCAGGTGCTTTTGATCCCGGCGTTGCTGATCGCGCTCAAGCAGCGCCGGGCGATCTGGCAGGGAAGTATCGCGAGCCGAGTTTTGTTCCTGATGACGGCGGGGCTCATCCTCTGGCCCTGGTTTNNATGCTGGTCCATTATTATCACGGGTATTATCAGAAGACTTTTGCCGCGCCAGCAGAGGCGGGATCGTCGTAGAATGCTTTGGTGCCCGTGTCGGGTTTTGGGTGCTGGGCTGACACGGCGGAGCAGGAGAATTCAGGGTCCATGTCGACTTCGTCGCATTCCGGCGTATCGAGCGTCTTTCCCATCGCGATCTTCGTGCAGGGGAGCGATCAGCAGACGCTGTCGCTGAATCACACTCCATACACCGTGGGGCGCAAGGTGGATCGCGACCTGGTGATTGCCGACCCGCGGGTATCGCGCGAGCATGCGCAGATCGTTTCCGAGGACGGCGAGTTTTATCTCATCGACCTGGCCAGCAAGCACGGCACGTTCGTCAACGGCGAGAAGGTGGATCGCCGCAAACTGGCGCGCAACGACCGGCTTGAATTTGGCGCGCGCGACATCGCGTACCTGATCTTCCATCCGCTGCACGCGACTTCGAATACGGCGCGAGAATTTTTGAGCCAGATCTCGTGTATTCAAATCGCGCCCGAAGCGAGCGACCTGGAAAAGCTCACGCTCTTCATGGACGCGGCGCGCAAGCTGAACACCATCGGGGTGCTCGATGAGATTCTGGTTACGCTGCTCGACGCCACGTTGAAGCTGACCCGGGCCGAACGCGGCTACATCTTCATGCGCGACATCGACGGCACGCTGACGCTGGCCGCCGGACGGAACTCGAAGGGCGAGCCGTTGCTGGACGACAAGACCATTTCGCGTTCGGTGCTGGATGGCGCGTTGAGCTCGAACTCCGAATATCTGGTCAGCGATACTAGTCAGATGCTTGATGTGAAGGAGCGGCAAAGCATCGTCGCATTCGACTTGCGCACCGTGATCTGCATGCCGTTGCGCAAGCCGATGGTGCAAACCACCCGCGCCGAGCAGCCCGCGGGCGGAGAAGTGATGGGCGCGCTGTATGTGGATTCGCGGTTTGCTTCGCACGACATCACCAGCGTTAGCCACGATATTTTGCGGGCGATCGCGACGGAAGCGGCGCAGCTGATCGAGAACGCGCGCCTCGTGCAGGCCGAAGAAGCCGGACGTCGTTACCAGCAGGAATTGGGAATCGCGGCATCGATCCAACAGCGCCTACTGGCGGTGACCCTGCCCGAAGTACCTTTCGCGCGCGTGAATGGGCGCAACCTGTCTTGTAAGGAAATCGGGGGCGATTTCTTCGAGGCGGTGAATACGCCGCAAGGCCTGGCCGTGGTTTTGGCGGACGTCAGCGGCAAGGGAGTTTCGGCCGCGCTGCTCGCTTCGATTCTTCAGGGCATGGTTTACTCGCAGCTGATCTCGGGCATGCCGCTGGTGGAAATCGTCGACGCCGTCAATCGCTTCTTCACCTACAAGCACATCGGCGAGAAGTACGCGACGATGATTATTACGCGCCTGCGTAACGATGGCGATCTGGAATACGTCAACTGCGGACACGTTCCGCCGGTGTGGATCTGCGGCAATGAGGTGCTCCGGCCCTCGCATGGCAACCTACCGGTAGGGCTAATCGCGGAAGCGACGTACTCGAGCGATCGCTGCCAGATGAGGGCGGGAGATCGGCTGATCCTGGTGACTGACGGCGTCACCGAAGCGGAAAACGCGCGCGGAGATATGTTTGACAGCGAGCGCCTGGAAGAGGTGGCGGGGAAAAGCGCATCGATGGAAGACGTGTTCACCGCCGTCGCCGATTTCTGCGGTGGTACGCCGCTCAACGACGACTGCACAGTCGTCGAACTGTCGTACACGGGCACGTAGGACGGTTCAAGGCGAACCCCGAACTGTCTGGGAACTCCGGTACGAACGCTCTGGAATCGTTTCTCCTCCTGAGATAANNAAAAGTGCCAAGAAGAGCGCCAGTGCCTGCCAACCTGAAAACGATGCCCTGACGCGGGGTCACGTTACCGTGGTGCTCTTCTGCTCTGGTCAGACACGCCGTAGATTCAAGGTGAGGTTCACCGGCAATCGGCGTTATGGCACTTTCCTCACGACGCTCCGCCTTTGTTTTTACGACCGTGATTCTCGTGTGCTCAATCTTCAGCGCTTCTTCCCCGGCGCAAACGCAACCAGACGCGACGAGCAAACGGCGGGTGGTGGAGCGGAGTGCTCCGGTGTATCCACCATTGGCGCGCAATCTGGCGCTGGAGGGAGTTGTCCGGCTTGAAGCCGTCGTCGCTCCCGATGGGAGCGTCAAGACCGTGGTCATTAAAGGCGGTCATCCGGTGCTGGCGCAGGCGGCAGTGAAGACGGTAAGTCAATGGAAGTGGGAACGAGCCCCGCGTGAATCCAGCGAGTCGGTCGAGGTAAAATTCTCGCGCGAGTAAGGAACGGGATCTCTACAGGAATCGACCGGGCAGCCTGCTAGGGCTTCGCGCTGGGATTGATCTCAACCGTCGACCAGGTCTTGTCGGCGGCGTGACACAGCTTTTCCAAGGCGCAATCGGCGCATTTTGGACTGCGCGCCACGCATAGTTTGCGGCCGTGCCAGATCACTTCGTGAGAGAAATCGGTCCAGCGCTCGCGCGGGATGATCCGCATCAGATCTTCTTCAATTTTCTTTGCGTCTTCCTGCTGGGTCAGTTCCAGGCGGCGTGAAATTCGCGTTACGTGCGTGTCCACGACCACGCCTTCGTTCTTCTTGAACCAGGTTCCGAGGACGACGTTGGCGGTTTTGCGGGCGACTCCGGGGAGGGTCAGCAACTCGTCCATCGTTTGCGGCACCTGTCCGCCAAAGTCGGCGACTACTTTGCGCGCCGCGCCGACCACCGACTTCGATTTGTTGCGAAAGAAGCCGGTGGAGCGGATGTCGGGCTCCAGTTGTTCGGGCTCNNGGAGGCGCGTTTCGCGGTGCGTTTCGGTCGCGATGCGGGCTTTGTTTTTAGGACAGGTGTCTTCTTCAAGGGCGCAGCAGTGACGCGGCGCGCACCTTCGTGACGTCCGGTGCGGCTCGGTTGACGCGGCACAATTCCGCGAGTCATGGTTCTCCTCCTGGGCAGGGTTCATGGTAACAAAGCCATCGACCCGCGGCGGCCACATATACGACGAAGGTAACCCCGCTGCAATTGACGGCTTGGCGACCCGGTGAGTAGTCTGAGAACCAAGGGAGAAACTGTGGCCGTAAAGACGATTAAACTCGGACAAGTCTGGCGCCAGGATACAACCGGCCAGGATCACCTTGTCACCAAGGTGTACAGCGAAGTGTTCACGCAATACGCGGTGCTGCGACCGGCCGAAGTCACGGCGCCGGACGCGCCGGTGGTGAAGGTGAAGGTCGCAAAATCCGCCGAAGGAGTCACCCTGCCCGGCTTCAGCTTTACGCAGGAAGGGGCGTTCTGAAACCTTGTGTTGATAGGCCTCGCCTTCACACTTGTCATCCTGAGCGAAGCGAAGGACCTGCTTTTCGCCGGGCCGCAACTTTGATGGCATGACCGAGAAAATCCTCACCGTACTTTTCGTTTTTATCAGCTCTCTGGTGGCGGCGACCGGCTATGCCGGCATCACGCTGCTGATGGCGATTGAGTCAGCGTGTATTCCGCTGCCCTCCGAACTGATCATGCCGTTCGCGGGGTACCTCGTCTATACCGGCGCAATGAAATTGGTCTGGGCGGCGACGGCGGGCGCGATCGGCTGCAATCTGGGCTCGCTGGTGGCCTACGAAATCGGCTGCTATGGCGGACGCCCGCTGGTCGTGCGCTATGGACGCTGGATCCTGATGGGCCACCGCGAACTCGACTGGGCCGACCGATTCTTTCTGCGTTGGGGAGATATGGCGGTTTTCATTGCGCGCCTGTTGCCGGTGATCCGAACGTTTATCGCGCTGCCGGCTGGGATTGCCCGCATGCCGCGCGGCAAGTTTCACATCTATACGTTCCTCGGTTCGTGGCCGTGGTGTTTCATGCTGGCGTACTTCGGGATGAAAATGGGCGAGAACTGGCGGTCGCTGGGCAAGTACTTCCACAAGTTCGATGCGGTGATTGGCGCGTTGCTGGTGGCCGGGATGGTCTGGTTCCTGTGGTCGCACTGGCAGAACCGGCTGCGGGTCAGCGAATAAACGGAAAAAGCGTGTACCACGGGGTCCTCGGGGGAAATGCTTGCAATGGGGGAAGTTTTTCCTGCCGTTAAGACTATGCGCTACTGCTCCGCGAGTCTTAAGATAGGTGGCCATGCAGCTATGGTTTGCGCGCGGAAGCGAAGTCAGCATTCGCGAACAGCTTGTGACTCAGGTGGTACTCGGCATTCTGGGCGACGACCTGGCGCCCGGCCAGCGCCTGCCGAGCACGCGGGAATTGGCCCGACGCTTTCACGTCCATCCCAACACAATTAGCGCGGGCTACCGGCAATTGACGCGGGAGAGCTGGGTTGAATACCGGCGCGGGAGCGGCGTTTTTGTACGGGCCAATAAGCCGGAGATGACAGCGTCGTCCGGGCTGGCGCTTGATCAGATGGTTGCCAACCTTTTTCGTTCGGCACGCAAGGCGGGCGTACCTCAGGGTGTTTTGCGCGCCCGTCTGCGCCAGTGGCTTGAACTGCAACCGCCCGATCATTTTCTGCTGATCGAACCGGAAGAAGAACTCCGGAGAATTGTGGCGTCGGAGATCGAGCAGGCCGTGAATACGCCGGTCGTGAGCTGCGGATTGGAAGATTGCGCAAAACTGGTGGAGGGCAGCATTCCAGTTGCGCTTCCGAACCGGCTGACAACAGTGCGTCAGGCCCTGCCGGACGGTACGGAAGTACTGGAATTACATTTTCGCTCGGTGACATCGTCCTTGGCGGAGTGGTTGCCCGCGCCATCCGGTGCGCTGGTTGGCGTCGCATCAAGTTGGCCGGATTTCCTCAAGCTGGCGCGCACCATGCTCAGTGCCGCAGGCTTCCATCCCGACGGCCTGGTGTTCCGCGATGCGCGCAAACCGAACTGGCAGCGGGGATTGAAACAGACGGCCGCCGTGGTGTGTGACTCAATCACGGCAAGGGACCTCCCCCAGGGTTGCCGCGCGATTCCTTTCGCTCTCTTGGCCGAGTCGTCGATGGATGAACTCAAGCGCTATTTAGGGTTCGTAAGCCAGCCGCTCGGATCGTCTTGATCGCTTTGCAAGGCTGCGCAAATTCGACCTCTGCATACTCGTGAAGCCGCTCAAGCGGAGTGGGCGAACCCTAAGCGAGAGGGAAAGCCCCTGCCATGTGACACTCCAAAAACTGTCACAAACGCGCAATTGCCGCGGGCACGCCGATCCTACGATGGGTGCATGAAATACACAAAATGTTTCTGCTTCCTGATGGCGGTCATTCTTCCGGCAACAACAGCGCTGGCACAGACAAGCGAACGCTGGCCGTCGGACGAATCTGCAACGAGCGACGACGTTGCGGCGGCGCGGCGACCGTACACACAGAACGCCGACCGGCAAGGCGACAACAAGGGAAACACTCTGGCGCAGGTTGGGCGACGCGGCGGGCCACCTTTTTCCGCCCACGGGGGATATCCCCGTCGTGAAGGCTACGCTTCACCGCGGGCGGGCCATCCGAACGCGGGGCACCTTCTGATCGGGGCTGCAATCGGCTTCGGCATTGGGGCCACGTTGGTCGGGATCAACAGCGCCCGCAACGGGACTCCGGTCGGAGGCGGCGTGATCCTCGGTGGTTCGCTGTTTGGATTCATCGGTGGGGCTTTTGGCTCGGCCATTGGCGGGTCTCACACCTTCGCGCATCGCGGGAGATTTTATTTGCCATCCGTGCCCGAGGAAGAGCAGGCTGATCGCGGGTCCGAATCCCAGGTTTCTCATGCCGGGGAGAGATCTTCGGGAGAGCCGGTTTCTTCTAGATTGACATTACCCAGTCAACCGGTCGTTGCCGAAGCAGGGGATCAGCCTTTGCGAAGGATGGCAACGGTCCCCTAGTTTAGTTGCTGAGTACTTTCTCTCGCTCCAGAGCGTCTTGAATTTCCTGGCTTACCGAACTGGGCAGGGCGAATTCGAGGACTTCGTCCACGGTTTTGACGTAGTGGGGAGTCAGTCCCAGCAACTGCTCGGGGGTTAGATCTTCTTCCAGGTTGGTTTTGTTTTCGGCGGGCAGGATTACGTCGTGCACTCCAGCGCGCTTCGCGGCTAGAACTTTTTCTTTGATACCGCCTACTGGGAGAACGTTTCCGCTGAGGGTGATTTCTCCGGTCATGGCGGTTAACGGACGTACTTGCTTGCCGGTTAGCAAAGACACTAACGCGGTCACGATGGTGACGCCAGCCGAGGGGCCATCTTTGGGGATGGCTCCGGCGGGGACGTGGATGTGGATGTCGTGGGTGGCGAAGAATTCCTCGTCGATGCCCAAATGCTTGGCGTTGGAACGCACCCAGCTCAGGCCGGCTTGCATGGATTCGCGCATCACGTCTTGAATCTGGCCGGTGATGGTGAGTCCGCCTTTGCCTTTCATCTGGTTGGCTTCGACGAAGAGGACATCGCCGCCGGACGGGGTCCAGGCGAGGCCGACGACGACGCCGGCGCGCTTGGTGCGCTCGGCGATTTCGCCTTCGCTGCGGACTTTGATGCCGCCAAGAAATTCCTGAATGATCTCCTTGGTAATTACCAGCTTGTCGTTCTTGCCTTCGGCAATGCGGCGCGCCTGCTTGCGGCAGATGGTGCCGATGGTGCGTTCGAGGTTGCGGACTCCGGCTTCGCGGGTGTAGTGGCGGATGATGTAGCTAACCGCCTCCTCGGGGAAGTCGATCTGGTCTGTGGTGATTCCGTTTTCTTCGATCTGGCGCGGGATCAGGTACTGGAACGAGATGTGAATTTTCTCTTCTTCGGTGTAGCCCTGAAGCTCGATGATCTCCATGCGGTCGCGCAGGGGTTCGGCGATGGGATCGAGCTGGTTGGCGGTGGTGATGAAAAGGACTTTCGAGAGGTCGAAGGTCACGTCAAGATAGTTGTCGCGGAAAGTGGCGTTCTGTTCGGGATCGAGCGCTTCGAGCAGAGCGGAGGCGGGGTCGCCGCGGAAGTCGCGTCCTACTTTGTCGATTTCGTCGAGCATGAAGACGGGGTCTTTGGTTTCGGCGCGGCGAATGCCCTGAATGATCTGGCCGGGCAAGGCTCCGATGTAGGTGCGGCGATGGCCGCGGATTTCGGCTTCGTCGTGGACTCCGCCGAGCGAAAGGCGCGTGAATTTGCGGCC
>PLUW01000091.1:0-3860 GCA_003162935.1 Acidobacteriaceae bacterium | reverse complement strand
ACGGCCAGCCACTCGATGTAATTGCGCGTGACCGAATAATCGGCGGCCATGGGCGACATGCGGGCGAGGCGTCCGAGTTCCTTGAGGGCCTCTTTTTTTACATCGTCGGGCATGCCGGCGGATTCGATTTTTTGCTTGAGTTCTTCGGTGTCGCGGGCGCCTTCATCCTGCTCGCCCAGTTCTTTTTGGATCGCCTTCATCTGTTCGCGAAGGTAGTACTC
Organism: Acidobacteriaceae bacterium; assembly: GCA_003162935.1. GTDB lineage: Bacteria > Acidobacteriota > Terriglobia > Terriglobales > Acidobacteriaceae > Acidiflorens. The sequence goes on along the minus strand of PLUW01000091.1, from coordinate 3,639 downwards.
ACGCTGCGTCTGCTGCACGCGATCCTGGACTTCGGATTGGATCTTGTTGCGCAGTTGCTGGACTTCCAGTTCTTTGGCCAGGTGCTGGTTGATTTTTTCGAGGCGGGTGCGGACGTCGGTGGTCTCAAGCGTCTCTTGCTTGTCGGAGGTGGAGAGCGACGGGAGCGACGAGGCGATGAAGTCGACCAGGCGTCCGGGCTCTTCGATGTTCATGGCAACGGTGGAGAGTTCGTCGGAGAGCGTGGGCGAGCCGGCCACAATTTGCTGGAACAGGGTTAGGACGTTGCGCTGTAGCGCTTCGATTTCGGAATCCTTGGGAGGAATGATCTCCGCGATGGTGGTGACGCGGGCGCGCATAAAGGGCGTCAGTTGCGCGAAATCGGCGAGGCGGACGCGCTCCAGGCCTTCGGCGAACACGAAGAGGCTCTGGTTGGGCATCTTGACGACTTTGTGCACGACGGCCAGCGTTCCGATGGAGTAGAGGTCGGTGGGCTGCGGCGAATCCACGCGGGCCTCGCGCTGGGCGACGACGACGATGGTCTTGTCTTCGCCGAGCGAGTTGATCAACTGGACGGAGCTTTCCCGGCCGACCGTCAGGGGCAACACGGCGTGGGGGAACAGGACCGTGTCGCGGACGGGCAGAATGGGCAGCGAGCGGTCGGTGGTTTCGGAAGAATTGAGTTCGGTGTTGGTAATATCGGTCATGATTTCCCTATGAGTGACTTGCACTCAACTTTGATGAACTGAACTGGCAAAAAGATGCAAGCTCTTGGGCTAGGCTGTTGAATTCTAGACCTTTTTCCGCCTTTTGCAAGATACGGAAAGGGCATTGTCCCCCTCTAGTAACCTCAATGCTTCCACTCGGTTTTGGGTTCAGGGTACTGGCAAGCGGGGGAACTGTGCAGTGCGGCTGCTCACAGCAGGTTGTGATGAATCTTGGAAGGGTGCGCCGGCTTATTGCACGGCTTATTGCACATCCACAATCTTCAGGGTGGTGACCTGTTTTACCCAGCGCGCCATTCTTTTCTCATCGGGGATGACGAGGCGGTAGGGGCCTTCCTTGNNCTTGCCGTCTCGGGCGAAGGCCAGAACAATCTGCTTATCGGTGAAGGCGGGGTCGAGCTCGGGTAAGGCGATCACGACATGATAGTCATCGGCGGCTTCCACCAAGAGGCAGGAGGCCATGCGTTTTCCTTTTAGAGTCTCGCCGAGGGTCACGCCCGCTTTTTCCAATACGGCTTTGAGAGGGATGCCTTCGAAGGTTGCTGCCATGTTGGCACTGCCCGCGACGACCTTCACATGCGGCAGAGCATCGATGTCGGATCGGGTTAGGACGGTCTGCTTTCCAGCTTCCGTTTGAACGGTTAGCTGCTGAGACGAGGCGAGTACGGTTAGCAGCGCGAGGAGCAACGCGAAGAAGAAAAGGCGACGTCTCATTTCACACCTCTCAATTTCACACCTCACCTTCAAGCTATCCCCATCAGACCCGGAGAATCATGACCTCGGTCGCTTTGATGAGGGCGGCGGCGGTCTGGCCGGCCTTCAATTGCATCTCTCTCGCGGAGTTGGCGGTGATGATCGAAGTAATCTGCTGGGCGCCGATGGAAATTTTGACCTCTGCCATTAGGCCGCTTATGCGGACCGAATCGATGCGGCCCACGAGCTGATTGCGCCCGCTGACGCGCCGGATGACCTGTGATCTTTCTTGCTCGGTGCGGCCGCGAGTGCGGAAGAGCAGCTTGTCGACTTCGGTTCGCGGGATGCGGTGGTGTCCGCCGGCGGTTTGAATGCTGCGAATCTTTTTCTTGTAAATCCACTGCTTGATGGTGGGGAAGCTGACGCCCAGCTGCAAGGCTGCATCGCGAAGGTGGAGCAGATCGTCGGAATTAGGACCGGCACTCCGCGCGGATTTACGCTTCTGCGGCATCGGAACGAAATCGTACAGCCATTGCAGGGTACGGTCAACATGCTAGTTCCCTAACGGAATCGCCAGCCCTCCTTTATGAATGCATATATACGCATAATATTTGACAGCATAACCGTATCTCATATACATTCCGGAGTTCTTGGATTCAAGACTGATTTTGGGAGGCCCTCAATGCGCAGCGCTGCCTTGTTTTTCGCCGTGCTAGTTCTCTCTCTTTCCTCCACCTTGTCCTCCGCACAGGCGAGCCTTTCCGGCGTGGTGACGGACCAAACCGGCGCAGCCCTTCGCGATGCCGCGGTGACAATCAAGAACGTGGACACAGGTGAAACGCGCACGATGACAAGCGACGGTGGGGGGCACTTTCAAACGTCCGGCCTGCCTCCGGGGCGCGTCGAGATTCGAGCCGCAAAACAAGGATTTGGCGAAACGCACACGGGAATCAGCCTGGCGGTTGGCCAGAACGCGACGGTCGACATTAAGATGCAGCGCGGCCTCCCCGACCCCTGCGCGAGCGGCCACGAGTTCGCCACCACCGATTGCACGCTGACCTGGCACGGCATCACGCTGTACGGTGCGTATGACGTCGGCGTCGGCTGGGTCAGCCACGGCTTACCGGAAAACGGCTCTAACTATGAAGGCGAATCTCTGGTGAACCGAAACGGCTATCAACATCGATTCCTCGTCGCACCGAACAACCTGTCGCAGACGGGGTTTGGCATCAAGGGTAAGCAAGAGTTTGCGCCCGGCTGGTTCGTTGTGTTCAACGCTTCCACGGGCATCAATCCGCAGTCCGGCCTGCTCGCCAACGCGTCCGCCACCCAGATCGTCAACAACGGCCTTCCCCGGGCCAGCTATTCGTTCGCCATTGACGGCGCGCGCGCGGGCCAACCGTTCAATGACCAATACTATGGCGGTATATCGTCCACGCACTTCGGCGAGCTGACCTTCGGCCGCCAGCGCTCTCTCGGCACCGACGCCATGCTCCAGTACGATCCGGCCAGCGGCGCATATTCTTTTTCTTACATCGGGTATAACGGCACGATGGCCGGCGGCGGCGACACTGAAGACTCCCGTTGGGACGACGCCGTGAAGTATCGCCTCACCCTCGGCCCGGTCCATTTCGGCGCGATGTATAAATTCGCCGATGGTTCCGCCGGTTGCTACGACCCCGCAGCAGCCGCGGGGAACCCATGGACCGCGACCTCCTGCACTCCGCAATCCGCGCACAACAACGCCTGGGGATTCGACCTCGGCGGAACCATCGGCCCAGACAGGCGCAAGTTCTCCGCCGACGCCGTCTTCCAGCATTACAACCAGGCGATCAGCGTATTGAACCCCTTGCTGGGGCCGCAGAGTCCCGCGACGCCGCATCTGGGGTATACACAGTCGCTCACTGACAGCATCGATACAACCCCTATCAACGGCGGCGACGGCCTCGGCCCCAATCTGATCTCAACGGACAACACCGTCTATGGCATCGTGACCGACAACAACGCAGTGATGGTCGCCGTCAAATATACGTGGGATCCAATCAAGTTCTTTGCCGGCTACGAATACATCTGGCAGAACAACCCGCAGAACCCGTTGGGGGTTGGCGCCTCGGACCAGGGCGGTTACATCATGAGCGGGGTCGAAGACAACAATCTTGATTCCGAAAAGTTGGTGAACATCTGGTGGACGGGCGCGAAGTACACCTACCGCAGCAAAACCGA
>PLUW01000053.1 GCA_003162935.1 Acidobacteriaceae bacterium | reverse complement strand
CCAGTTCGCGATTGGTCGCCGCAATCAAACGAAAATCCACTTTCAACGTCTGAATTCCGCCCAGCCGCTCGAATTCCGAATCCTGCAAAACCCGCAGCAGTTTCGGCTGCAACTCCAGCGAGATCTCTCCTATCTCATCCAGGAAGAGCGTGCCCTTGTCCGCCAGTTCGAGCCGGCCAATCTTCCTGCTCACCGCCCCGGTGAAGGCGCCTTTCTCATTGCCAAACAGCTCGCTTTCCAGCAGGCCCGACGGAATCGCCGCACAATTCATTTTGATGAAGCTCTGGTCCGCGCGCTGGCTCAACCGATGGATCGCCCGCGCCACCAGCTCCTTCCCCGTTCCCGTTTCGCCCAGCAACAGCACGGTGGCATCGGTCCCAGCCACGGTTGCCACATTTTCCATCACAGCTTGCAAGGACCGGCTGCGCCCGATGATCTCCCCGTACCCCAGTTCGGTGTTGATTTCCTGCTCGAGGTAGAGCTTTTCCTCGGTGAGCTTCCTTTTGGCTTCCCGCAGGGCTTCGCTCGTCTCGCGCAGCGCGGTAACGTCCATGCTGGCGCCCGTCAGTCCGATCACTGCCCCCGCGGAATCAAAAGCCGGTTCGATCGTGGTGTCGAAATAGTGCTTCCTTCCGGCGTCGGTGACCTGTACCTCTTGGCGCACTCCCACCCTGCTCTCGAGCACCCGTCGCCGGACCTCCGCGATCGCGCCCCCTTCCTTCGGTCCCCAGAACTCGCACAAATCCTTTCCCAGCATGTCACTGGCCGGGCGCGAAAGGGTCGGGTTGTATACCCACGTGTAGCGCAACTCCCGGTCCTGGCAGAACACCGTAATCGGAGAATGTTTCAGTGCCACTCGGAACCGTTCTTCGCTCTCCCGCAAGGCCGCTTCCGTCTGCTTGCGAGTCGTGATATCGAAATCCATGCCCAGCGCCCTTACAGGGCTTCCGGTCTCATCCTTGAAAATCCGCCAACGCCCCGCGATCCAATGCACCGTGCCGTCGGGCCACACCACGCGCCATTCGCCCTCCACGGTGCTGTCTTGCAGGGATTGTTCGAGTAGCCGCGCCACCAACGGCCGATCTTCAGCGTGAACCAGTTCCAGGAAAGCCTCGACGGTTCGCGGAAATTTTCCTGGAGCTAAGCCGTACAGCGCCTCCATTTCCGGGCTCCAGTTGCTCTCGCCGGTCTGCAGGTTGCGCTCGAACGTTCCCATCCGTGCTACTTCCTGCGCCAAACCCAGCCGCTGCTCGCTGGTGCGCAGCGCCTTCTCCGCCCGCACCCTGTCCGTCACGTCGTGCGCGATCCCGCGCACCATCGGCTTCTCTATGCCTTTGGTCCGCAGCGTGTTGTGATACTCCCAGATGCGCCGCTCTCCCGATCGCGTCCGCACCGCCAGCATTCCCCGAGCCACGCCTGCACTTTTGACTTCGCGCAGGTAAGCCTCAAACTGGTCGTGGAATTGCGGATCGATAAAATCCCGCATCGGCGTTCGCAGCACTTCTTCGACGCTGTAGCCCAGCAGACGCGCTGGAACGGGATTGACCGACAGGAATCGCCCGTCAAGGTCGTGAATGCACAGCAGGTCGTGGCTGTGCTCAACCAGATCGCGGCACCAGTCTTCGTTTTCTTCCAGGTTCTGCCGGATTCGGTTCCACGCGACGGGCGCTTTTTCCGGAAGTTGGCGTTTTCGTTCCCCGGGGTCTAATACCATAACTCACCCGTAAGGCCGCCGCGTAGAATCGTAACTTGCAGTCGGTCACATCAATTCCAGCGGTTGTTCTCCTGAGTGCTCGCAGAGGTCGCGCCAGAAACTCCTCACAATTTATACGANNCACAGGATTTGTCCAGTGCAGAGCCTGAACGAAGTGAGTACGAATCAGCGTTCGCGGCTCCCTCTGCACACTCAACAGAGAAGAATGACAGATGTCGGATTTTGCGTCTGAGCAACATAGCTCATATCGAGTAATTTAAGATCGGGTCGCCTGCGCCGCCCGGTTGTCGCAGCGATGTTGCGCTCGATTCGGCGGCATTCAGAGGCACATGGACCGGTCGCAGCGTTCGATCGTACGGAGTGCATCAGCGCCCAAGAATACTCAACTGGAAAATATGGCAGCGTGTTTGCGGGGACCACAGTACGCGAGATCGAAGTGGGGTCTGATCAAAGGAGAGGAGTAACTACCCGTTTGGCGTAGTTGTCGCAGTTGCGGGTCGTCACCCGAGCAAGGGATAATTCCCGCAGGCATCCTCAATCTCCACCTGCTCTTTCAGTTCGGGATAGTGCTTCACCAGCGTCTGCGGCGCGCGCACCTTCTTTCCCTCCAGCAAGTGACGTAACTCCAGCGCGTTTACCGCAGCCTTGGCTTGAAAGTGATTGTTAGCAATCACAAACGTAGATTCGGCCTTCTGCGCGATAACTTCGACCTTCTCTTTCCATTTCTCTAACTCCGCTGGCTTGTAGAGGTAGTTATAACGGTCGTCGCGATTCCCGCCCGCGGACCCGTCGTCGAACCAATGCTCATAGTTGCGCCCGTGTAGGCGGACGTACCCAACGCCCGAGGTGACATGCTCGGTCGGCGCCAGCGAACGTCCCAGCAACGGCTGATCGATGTTGCAGAAACCGACGTTGTGGCGCATGAATCCGGCGATGGTTTCCGGCTGGTTCCAGCTCTCATGCCGCACCTCGACCACGCGCGGATACTCGATGAACTGCCGCAGCAACTGCTCCAGGTATTCGCGGTTGAGGCCGGTGTTTTTGAACGAGACAGGAAACTGGATGAGCAGCGCGCCCAGCTTGTCCTCTGCCGCCAGCGAATCCAGGCCTTCGCGGGCCAATCCTTCGTCTTTATCGTTAGGCCGAATGCTGGCCGCCGAAGTCGGCTCCATCACCGCCAGCGGAGAATGGGTGAACGACCGGTGCAGCTTCGCTGTAAAGAGAAAATTCGGATTGACCGCTGCAGCCCTCCGCGACCACAGACGCCCCAGCTCGGGACGAATGTGTCCGTAAAACGAAGAGTTGATCTCGATGACATCGAAGAATCGCGCCAGGAATTCGACGGGATGAATCTTCTTGCGCGTTACTTCCGGCGGATACAGAATCCCGTCCCAGTCCTTGTACGACCAGCCAGCAGTCCCGATGCGAATTCGTCGAGCAGGTTCCATACGGGCAGGCCAGATGCTCGCAGGTTAGCACAGTGCTTGTGCGGAGGCTCGTGTGGCGCGGGCCCCCCGCCCGCGTGCCGCGAGCTATTCGGAATTATCGGAAAGTGGAGGATCGTAATACTCGAGATCAGTACAGCAGAATCGCTACCCAATACATCCCCGTCGGATACGCCGCATTGCGCGCATAGCACGACCCGACTGCGAATTGGCGAACGCCAGGATCGCGCAGCAGACGCAATGCGCCCGGCGGCAGAACTTCCGGACGGCTCTGCGTGTATGTAACGATTCTTCGATTGCTGTATGAAGTCGCGAGCAGCCGCGCGTTAGGACGGCTCTCTCGGGCCAGCGAGCAGGCGGCCTGGTCCAGATTCGGCGGCGTCAGTTGCACCAGGTCCGGCAACCCTTCGTCTTGCCGCACTTGATCGACGGCGTGGCCGACCAACTGTCCACTCTGCTGCGCGGAATACGACGGAACTTCGTGCGCGAANNCGGTTCTTTCGGTGCGGCGCGGAGCCCATCAGAACGTCGTTCGCACCCGGAGCGCAGGAAGCGTTGGCGATGTTTTCCCCCGCCCGGTCGATCTTCAGAGCGCTGTCCGGCGCCGCCCTGTCCGCCGCAATGACCGCCGCAATTCTTTCCAGCAGCGAGGGTTCGCCTGCCAGCCGATGTTCCAACAGTCCGCTCGCGACCATCCGTCGGGCGTGCATTCGCGCCGCTTCGCGCAGACTTTCTTCCACCCGCAACGCCGGCGAACCTGCAAGTTCGCGGCTCTTGTTGATCGCATCCAGGAGTTCGTTCTCGGCGGCCGAGTCCTCACCGGAGTGGGACCCGACTGCCAAGTTCGATTGGGGGGCGGGTTGATTGGGGGTGGGCTGCTGGTTGACTTCGTTGCGGGCGTCATTGCGAACATCGTTATGAACTTGGCCTGCCTGCGGAGTTGCTTGCGCCGCGCCGGTTGCCGAAAATACCGCCAGCATCGCGAATGAAACCACCAGGGCTCGAAGCATAGTGTTTTAGTTGGCGTTGCGGCGCGGGGACCGCCGGCGGACTTCAAGCAAAAGTTCCGCTTTCCATCTGTCACGCTAGCCTCTAAAATTCAACTCAGCTACTTACCATGGAGACCATACTGCTGGTTACCGTTCTCGCCGGAACCCTTGCCCTGCTTGGGTTTTCAGCCGTTCTGCTGCGCCGCATTTCCGCTGCCTCGCAAGTGGATGTAAAGGCGGAAGTTGCGGACCAGCTCGAAAGGTTCAATACCGCCCTTGGCCAGAAGATCAGTATCAGCACTGCCGACATGGCCAGTCGCCTCGAGCAGACTAAAGGGGACCTTCGCCAGCAGGTCACAGACCGCATCCAGCAAGGCTTTTCAGAGATTCGCAGCTCGGTCGAGCAGCAGCTTGCCGCCGGAAGGGAAGAACAAAACCGGAGCTTGAGCGATGGCCGCAGCGAGATGACCAGTTCTCTTCTGCTTACCACGCAACAGCTCAAAAGCGAATTTCAGAGCCTGAATCAGCAGACTGCGCAAAGCCTCGACTCGATTCGCGATCGCGTCGATTCCAAGCTGATGGCCATCACCGAACAGGTGCAGGTGAAACTCGATCAGAACATCAAGGAAGGATTCGCGCAGTTCGAAAAAGTTCAGCAGCACTTGAAGGCCGCCGAAGAGCAGCTCCGCGAAGTGGGCGCGCTCGGCCACTCGATTAACGATCTCAACAATCTGCTCAAGCTTCCCCATCTGCGCGGCCAGTTCGGCGAAGCCAGTCTTGAGCGGCTTCTGGCGGACTTCCTGCCCGCCCACATGTTTGCCTTGCAGGCATCGGTGGGCGAGGGCGGAGGACGCGCCGACGCCGTCATCTATTTCCCCGACCGCACCTTGCCCATCGACGCCAAGTTTCCGCGCGAGCAGGTGGCGGCCCTATTTGAAAACAGCAATGAGGCCGAAATCGACGCGGCGCGGGTTGCGCTGGTGCGCGTGATGAAGGCCGAGGGCAAGCGCATCCAGCAGTACATTCAGCCGGAAAATGGTACCACCGACATTGCGCTCATGTATTTGCCCAGCGAAACGCTCTATATGGAAGTCATCCGCAGCCGCGAAATCGGCGACGCGTTGAATGCTCTGCGCGTGTTTCCGGTCTCACCCAACACGTTGATGATGACGCTGCAGACCATCGCGCTGGTGCATAAATGGTACGAAGTTGCCAAGGGCTTTGAGAAGAGCCGCGCCGAACTGGCGAAAGCGCAAAAGTCGTTCGACTTCTTCCAGAACCAGTTCGAAAATGTCGGCAAGAGCCTGAACAAGGCGCAGGAAGCCTTCGAGACCGCCCAGCGGCACCTGAAGAACTATCGCGGGAAAGTCACCGCGCTCAGCGGGCAGGAGCAGTTGGAACTGGACGCGGCGGCCGCGCTGGAAAAGCCCCTGCCGCTGCTCGACAAAGCAAGCGCGTAGCCTCGGTCACAAGATTTGTGCGTCTCAGAGCTCGCGGCGTGGCGTTACCGGCTGGTTGCGTTCTTTGGGAAACGATTGCCCGTTTCGAATACGGTCCATCTCGGCGAACCACTCGGCCGCATTATCGCCCTTTACTTCCCAAATCCCATCAAATTTCACGAAATATGGTTCGACCGCAATACCGGGGAAGTTCGCGGTAAGCAGTTCTCCCGCACGAAGAAGTTCGCTCCGGTGATGCTCGGCCTCGGCTGCCTGATCGCCTTTGAAATGAGCCAGCCCGCCATAGGTAGCGCAATCGGAGTGGCTCATGACCATGACACGCTGGGTCTGGTGCAGGCGGATCGACATCCGCACCTGTTCGAGAATGAAGGCCTGTTCGAAGTCGTTGCGCGGCGAGGCCAGGGTTTTTGCCCCTCCGGCGACGACAATCATGTCGGCGCGCTCGACGGCCTGTTTCTTCAGAAACTGTCGCACCGCCGCGCTGATACGGTGATCGAAGCAGCACAGCACAGCGGCATCGGCCACGTATTGGCCGTCGGGCGAGTCGAAATCGAAAACCTTGCGCATGGAGAGGATCCTTTTCGATTCTAACTGCACAGCGAGCATGTTACTTGATGAAGTAGCCGGAGACTCTCCATTTCCCATCTTTGTCGAGCATCGGTGTAATTGTCTCCACTGTCGACTGCTTATGCTCGAAGCTGCTTTCGTACTGGACCACCACATATTCGCCGTCCGGTGCTCCCGGGAGCGTTGTCTTGTAGGTGGCGCTCTTGAGCTTGCGCGACAGCATCTTGCCCAACGGATCGCGCGTTGCATGCAATGCGCTCTGCCACTGTTCTTTGGTGACATGCGACTTGAACAACGCAGAGGCCTCCTGCCAGCTTTCGGCGTACTTGCCGGAGTCGACCAGGCCCAGCCATGCGTCCGAGGACTGCTGCGCCAGTTGCTCAGGCTTCTGCTGGGCGTGTGATGCGGCGCAAAGAGCCAGCAGCAAGGGGAGCAGCAAAAAGCGCGATATAAGTTGAAAATCGATTTCCCGGCGTCTCGCGGTCATTAAGTTCTCCTTTTCGTATATCTCATCTCTTTTGCCCCTATTCGTCAATCTTCTGCTTTTCATGCGCAGTTTCTCTAACCGCGCCCCAAAACGCCCGTGACTATATCCAGGTCGCGCACGATCCGCTCCGGATCGCTGTGCCCCAAGAAAATGTCGCCGTTCGAAGTATGGATATGCACGACCTGGTTGCACCAGACGTAAGCCCGCGTGCTGCCGACGCCGCGAATCCCATACCCGCGAACCATGGACCAAGGCTCAATCGAGTAACTCACAATCGACTGTTTCGGAATCGACCGCAGGCGGAATCGAAGCATGCGAATCTCCACCCCATGCCGCAGGAAGCGATACTGAAACCCGCTCCACATCACTGCGGCGCAGGCGACGCCAATCGTAATCGCGAAGAGCGCAGCCCAGAGCACAAACTGGTTGTGCGGCAGCCAAAGTGCGGTTACTGGTCCGATCATCGCGGGGATCATCAGCAGTGTCCAGACACCGCCGGAATGCGTCTCTTCCACCAAAACATCGCTCTGCAATCCACCGCTCATGTTCAATCCTCTGCACTCGGCGCTCCGTTCTGGCCGCTGACTAAGCATCGCCTCGGCCAGTTCTGCGTATGCGAGAAATTACAAAATAGAGTGAAAGACGAAAATCCAAAATTGACTAGTCGAGCGCGGGACCTCCACGCCCGCCCGCGATGTTCTCAACCCTGCCCCGGCAACCCGCCCCGAGTCGCGCCCAAGAAAAAGCCTCCGCCGCGGCGGAGGCTGAAAGCGAAAGATGGGAGTCCGCTCAGTTCACCTGCAATGTCACTTGGGTGGCGTGCGACGCTCCCGCTCCCGCCGTGCCGGTGACGGTGATGGTATAGATTCCAGCCGCCGTGCCCCCAGTGGTGGTCGTCGTGGTGCTCGCGGAACCGCAAGCCGACTGCAACAAAATTACGCCCGCAATCATGCCCAGCACGGCTCCGATCAGCCAGCGTCGGCGTTTGCGCCCAGCGCCGATCCCCAGTCCAACCAGGCTCAGGCCGGCTACGGGGAGCCAGGCCGCATAGAACGACCCACGCCGGATCAGGCTGCCCGTGTTTACCGGGCGGGCTACGGTTGCGACTTTCAGCGTGGTGTTTCCGCATTGCGACCCATTGAGCGCGACGGTAGTGGGAGTGAATGTGGGAGCGGTTGCGGTCACAATGGAAGGCGACGTGGTTTGGGTTGGCGTGATGGTGCCGCTGTAGCCGCCATACTGAAGACTAGCGGGAGTGGGACAAAAGCTGACCTGGATCGTAGCCACGTCCCCGGCGGTAACCGTCGGGGTCTGATTCGAGGCGGCCACGTTAAAGTCAACGACATTTTCGATCTGTTGCGGGCCCGAATACAGTGCCCCATTGTTGGCGCTGGCGGCGCCGGAGACGCTCATGTGCTGGAGGCCGGCAGAGATGTCCGCGGTCATGTCGATCTCCACGCTGGCCACCGAACCCGCCTGCAGTGTCGAAATGAAGCATTGGACAACGTTTCCTTCTTCCGGGTTGCAGGATCCCGAGCCGGTGTCGACTTTGCCCGTGGGAGGGGAAGCCAGATCGCTGTTTGGCGTCGCCACGGTACCGTAAAAAATGATGTTGGTCGCGGTGTCGGGCCCAGTGTTGGTGATGTTGAAAGTAAATGCCGCCTGTACTCCAGCCGCAACCGCCGGGCTGGGTTGTGGGCTGCCGGTAGCGGTCTGCACCAACAGACTACTGACAGCTCCGATCCGGCTCACGAATGCATTCTGCGTGCCGATCAGCGTGGACTGGAATGGCGTCGAAATGGCCAGCGGGGGCAGCGGGAAGTTCTGCGATTTCGTTGACCCCGCCACATACGTGCTGCCGTAGAGGTCGAACGCGACTCCCGTGCCTTCGTCGTTTCCGCTGCCACCCAGATAAGTCACGTAGTCGCCAAGCGGGGTTGTCACCGTACCGCCCGACGTGGTCGAGATCAGCGCCACGAACGCGTCGTTCCCGCCGCCATTGGTCGCCTGCAGGGTCTGCGGCGTCACCGGAAAATTCGTGGAACTGGTCGTGCCCGCCACGTGCGCCGTTTGCACTGCGTCCACCTGGATGGCATTGCCGACGTCGGCACCCGAGCCCCCCAAATAGGTGAAGTACTGCAGCGTGTTGATCCCGCCGCTCGCCAAGCTTACCGATTCAATCTTGACGATGTAGGCGTCGCCATCCCCGCCGTAGGCTGTCTGAAAGGGAACCCCGCAATTACACACCCAATCCGGCGAATAGGTCGAACCGGTGACATAGGCGTTGGCGCTGGTGTCCACCGCGATGGCGTTGCCCGTATCGGCGTCGCTGCCGCCCACATAAGTGGAGTACAACGGATTGGCTCCCGGCGAGGTCGGGCTGATCTCGGCGATGAACGCGTCGGTATTGGTCTGGTTCGTCTTTAGACAACTGGCGCCGTTGCCCGGTTCGTCGAGACAGTCCTGCTGCGCATTGTAGAGCGGGAACCCCCCCGGCGTAGCGGTCGTCCCCGGCAGCATGTTCGTCGTGCCGGTGATGTACATGTTGCCCGAGCTGTCCACCGCAATCCCGCCGCCCACATTGGCTCCGATGACCGCATCCGGCGCAAAGACGCCGCCGCCAAAATAGGTGGAGTAAGTGACGCCGCTAGTTCCGGGAAGATCCGTGTCGATCAAGGTGGCGAAGAACTGCGGTTGCCCGGCGGCCGCGTTCGACTGTTGCTGGAAGCCGTTGGGATTCGCGGGAAAGAAGTCGCCGACTAGATTGGTCGAAGTCGTCGTGCCGGTCACATAAGCATTCCCGTCCGGGGCAGTCCCTTCCGCAGTGCTGTCGATCGCCACTCCGGTGACTAGGTCCACTGCATTGGCCGCCGCATTGGTGCCCGAGAGGTAGGTGGAATACGCGAGCTCGTATACCGCGCTGTTGAGCGGGTTCGAGAAGGCGAGTTTGCTAAGAAATCCGTGTGTGCCGGGCTGGGAAGGAGCCGATTGAAACGGGGCAACCACGCCATTCGCGCCGCTGTTGACGCTGACAGGAAAGTTGGGCGAATCGGTCGAGCCGGCAACATAAATGCTTTGCAGGTTATCAACCGCGAGTCCCGCCAGACTATCCGTTCCCGAACCGCCCAAATAAGTCGCATAGACAAGTTGTTGCGCGGGTATGTACAGCGGCGGCTGCAGCGTCGGATTGATCACCGCAATGAAAATATTTTGCGTTCCATTAAGAGTCGACTGGTAGGGCGGGTTGTTCGGATACTGCGTGTTGAGCGGGAAGTTCGCCGACGTGGTCGAGCCCGCGACGTAAATATTTCCGGCGGTATCGACCGCCACTTGCGCCAGGCTCTCGCCGCCCCCGCCCAGGTAAGTCGAATAACTCAGCACGGGGTCGATGACGAGTTCGCGGCTGTGGTCGTAGTCTCCGATCGCGAAGCCGATTTTGTTGCCGGCCAGTTGGCGAAAACCTCCCGTGATCGCGTTCCCGCCATTGCCAGACGCATTTCCCGATGCCGGCTGATAAATGCGCGGCGCGCGGAAGCGCACATCTCCCTGCTCGGTCGAAAGAATCAAATCTCCAGAAGCCCCCGCGTCAATGCGGGCGGAAGCGCCCTGAAAGCTCAACGCAATCTGCTTTGGATCGCTGCCCGGCGCCACGCGAAAGTCATACTCCAGTTGTCCCTGATCGCCGTAGTACACCAGATCGATGCCCGGATACACCGCCGAATACTCCACCCGCCCAAACTGCGGAATGTTCTGCCGCCACTGGGAAGGATCGTTGCCAATAAAATAATTGCTCTTGCCCGGCAAAGGCGAAGTCCCGGAAACGCGGGCCGACGAACTCGCCCCCTCCAGCCGCATCCGAATCACCGAACTCGCTCCCCGCTCCGGGGGCCGCAAGCCAGCCACAGACGACGGATGGCCGGCAGCTGGCCGCTGCAACTCCAGCACCGCTTCGTCGGCCGTCAGAAACAGGCCGTAGCCCGATCCGCGCGCCAGAAACTTAACCGGAGCGGCGGTCTGACCCTGGTTCGCTTCGAAAAACATCGGCAGCGAGAAATTGAGCGACGTCGAAGGGGATTTCTGGACAACAGGGACTTGCGCGGCGGAACTGCCCGCCCCCGATGCCATCCCCTTGGTCTTGCTCGCGTGCGCCGTGGCTGAAGAAGAGAACGCTGAAAAATAGAACGCGACGCTAGCCGTGGCTAGCACAGCCACCGCCAAAAACGCGGCCTTCATCCCAGTTCCCGTCTTTCTTGCCAAAACCGAACCTGTCGCTGAATCTCTCACCGAACCTCCTACCGACGCAGGGTAATTCCAATTCACGAAGCTCCTCCGATTTCCCAATTTCACGGGGTGAGAACAAGAAGGCACGCTACCGCTGCGGCTCGACGCCCTCACGTAGCGGATGCGTACCTGTCACCAGAATACTGGGATTGCCAAACAAATACTTTTACATCCAACAGATACGCTGTCAAGCCGACCCGCACCCTGGGCCGGAGTAGTGAGAAGCCAAATGAGGGGCAAATGGTTGTAAAGAAAAAGGTCTCAGGTCTAAGCTCTAAGGAAAATCTCACCGACCCTCAATGTTAAATTTTCGTGAGACCCTGCCACCCAGTACCTGGGACCTATTTCTTTTTCAATTCCGCAATCTCCCGCTTCAGCCGCGAATACCGCGCAACAATCGTGGAAATGTACGCGATGTGGATGATCCACGTCACGGCGTAGGCCGCAAAAAGATAAGGATTCCCTTTCATAGCGCCCTCCCGCCGGGGTCCAGCAGCGATTGCATGGCATGTGCCTCATCGACTTCGCGCGACAACTTTTCCAGCCGGTACCGCGACCAGCAAACCAGAAACGCAAAGCAGGAGAACGCCAGCCAGTTAATCAGCAGAGCATGCATCATGCGCGGATCGATCGATCCTCCTCCGCCCATCACCGGCTGCGGATGCTGGGTCCGGAAAAACCAGATCGAAAAATAAACAAACGGCACGCACAGCGCACCCAGAACCGCCAGCGCCGCCGCCAGCAAGGGTGTCTGTCCGCCGGAAGAAAATCGCCGCAGAAACAAATAACTCACGTAGATCAGCCACAGCACCAGCGTCGACGTCAGCCGCATGTCCCACGTCCACCAGATGCCCCACACCGGACGCGCCCAGATTGGCCCCGTGATCAGCACGACCGTGCAGAAAACGACGCCCACTTCGGCACACACCAGCGCGACGATATCGGCCGTGGCGCAGCGCTTGATCAGGTAATAGACCGAAGATCCAAAATTAATAAAAAACAGCAGAAACGCCGTCCACGCCGAAGGCACATGGTAGTAGAAAATCCGCTGCACCGCGCCCATCGTCTGCTCCGTAGGAGCAACCACCAGCGCCTGGTAAAGCGCATAGACCAGCAGAATCGCCGTCAGGACACCGAGAATCGGAAAAGCCTTTTTCATTGAGTCATTCAATCATCAAGACATTGCAGAGCTCAGAGGTCAGATTGCAGAGGTAAAAGCTCCAGCGCTTCGGTACCTCAGCAAAAACAGGAAGGGTTTCACCTCTGCAATCTGACCTCTAACCTCTAACCTCTGCAATCCCCTCATTCCGCGTTCAACACCGTCTCAAACAGCAGCAGGCACACCGTTGTAAACACTAGATCGTAGCTCGCAAGCAATGCCATCCAGAAACGCGCGCCTTCGCCATTGAGTATAGCCGTAGTGGCCTGCACCATGGCGAGCAGCGCCGGAATCGAAATCGGGAACAGAAGCAGCGGCAGCATGATTTCGCGGCTGCGCGTCCGCAACGACATCGCGGCAAAAAAGGTACCGTTCACCACCAAAGCCCACGTCCCCAGCGCCGCCACCAGCGCCAGTTGCCACACCGGCCCCAGTGACCGCAGCCGGTAAAAAACCACAAACAGCGGAGTCATCAGCGCTTCCAGCACGCTGACAAAAATAAAATTCCCCACCACCTTAGCCGTGAATAAAGAGTTCGCTGGAGCCGGCGATACCCGGTAAGCGTCCAGCACCTGGTTGCGAATCTCCCGCGCCCAAGTTTGGTTCAGCGCCACCACCGCCGCAAACAAAAACGCCACCCAGATCAGCCCGCCCGCAATCTGCCGCGATTCCTCCGCGCTGGGATCGAACGAAAAACTGAACACCACCACCACCAGCAGCGAAAAAAACAGCATGGAGTTGACCGCATCCTTCGACCTCCACTCCAGCCGCAAATCCTTGAGCAGCGTAACGCGAGTGATGCCGGAAGGCGCGCTCATCGTTTGCTCTCCCCGGTGCTCTCCCCAATGTTCTCTAGCCGCTTCAAATCCAGCGTGCGCTCGACAATCTTGCCCGCCTCCATCCAAACAAACTCGTCCGCCGCGCCTTCCAGCAACGCCGCCTGGTGCGTCACGATAAAAATCGTCGTGCCCCGGTCGCGGATCCCCGCCAGCAACCGCACCATCTCGCCCGCCGAGTGCAGGTCCACGTTAGAAAAAGGCTCATCAAGTAAGAGAATTTTGGGGTCGTTGAGTAAAGCCCGCGCCAACGACATCCGCTGCCGCATCCCCTGCGAATACTGCCCCACCGGACGCACCAGTTCCGGATCAAGCCCCACCGCCCATATCACCTCGGCGCACCGCGCGCTGCTCGTGATTCCGTAAAGCCGCCCAAAGTACTCCAGATTCTCCATCCCGCTCATCTCGTCATAAAGAAGAGAAGGATGCGCCATGTATCCCACCTGCTCGCAGATGTCGTGAAATTTGCGCGACCCGAGAATCGAGAACTCGCCGCTAGAAGGCTGGTTCAGCCCCGCCAGCGTGCGCAGCAGCGTAGTCTTGCCCGCGCCGTTGTCGCCAAGAATGGCATAGAGCTTCCCGCCCGAAAATTCGGCGGAAACCCCGCGCAACGCCGCAAACCGCCCAAACTGCTTGATCAGGTTCGTGACGGTAATGACGGGGACGGGCGTGTTTTCAATCAATGAGTTGAGGACCTAAATGACGTAAGTAAGATTCGTATCAGGGCATCGCTTTAGCGATGCCGCAAATCGCTCAAAATTCGGATACCCCTTTAGGGGCTGGGTGGCCCAACCGCGCATGTTGCACTTCAAGTTCTACGACAGGCCCAGCTTCAATTTGCCATCCCGCTCGATCCAGAGTTCCGATTCTCCGACATGCTCTTCCCCGGCTCAGCCGCCGGAGTCGCTCCCGGCTGCGTCGCATATTTCGACGCGCACTTGGCTTGCAGACCCTTGGCGTGGAAAACGCCATCATGCCCAAAACTGCCATCCGCCAGGGCCTGCGAGTCGTCTTTGAAAGTATCGGGAGGAGCCTCCGTCCCCGTATACGAAACCGGCAACGTCAGTTCATTTTCTTTCAGCATGAAGTCCACGCGCGTTCCCGAGCGCTTGATCGACCCCGGCACCACATTGCCCGCCACGCGCAGACGCTTCGAGTAAGCGTCATTCCCCATGCCGTTCAATTCTTTGATGGTGACGTAATAGCTCTTGCTGTCCTGCACGCCCGTGTAGGCCAGATAGCCCAGCGACAGCATAATCAACACCGTCACCGACCCGAATTTCAAATATTTGCTGGCTTCGCTCGACATGAATTACCCCACCCCTGCCAAAAACTCTACGCGCCGGATAGTCCGGGGTCAAGACGTTCACGCTTCCATCTACCTGGGCGCTTCCGCAAGGGCGCGCCGGCGTTTACCCCGGACAGGGAATGGAGCGAGACCGCGATGCGGCAGTTAAATACCCTGTTTTCAGTGGGATGTACGCGAGGCGGCCCGTTTTTCGGGAATTCTAAAATAAAGTCCATGGAATTACTTGACATTAGGTGAAAGTTGTTCTATATTCAGAATCGTTCCCTCCGGTCCGTACCGCTATTCGCCTGGTGGTACGGACCAAATTTTTTGCCTAGTTTCCTTCTCTTTCTTTTTCCCGCTCGAAGGGTTTTTGCATGTAGCGTCGGCACTCGTCGAGCGCGCCCTGGGTGTTGTCGTTGGTCTGGAGAGCTTGCCGGTATTCATTGACGGCGCGGTCGCGCTGCCCGGTCACATCGAAGATCTTGCCCAGTTGCAGATGGCTCCAAACCTCCGTCCAGCGCGGCTCGCCGTCGCCATTCAGCGATTCGCGGTAGGCATTGGCCGAGGCCTGATAATTCTTCTGCAGGAAAAACACCTCCGCCACCCGGTAGTGCGCCAGGGAACTGTTCTTGTTGACCTCGAGCGCCTTGTTCAACTCCAACAGAGCTCCCGCCAGATCGCCCTGCTGCGTCAGTCCCTGTCCGCGCAAGATCGACGAGCGTAGCTTGATGTCGCTCGAATTGGTCAGCACCCGGTTTTCGGGATCGATCGAAATCCGCCGCGGCCGCCCAAACGTCTCCACCGAAAACGGAGAATCGGTGCCCACCACATCGATCCGTTTCTCTTCCGTTCTTCCATCGGTATCGATGCGCAACTCAACCGGCATGCGAAACAGGTCCAGATCCTGTGAGATCGCGCCCACAATCCGGAAGCCTTTATTGTTGCCCAGTCGGTAGCACGTGTACTTCGCCTTGAACTCGGGAGCGCTCGTCGAGTCCATCCACTGCGAGTAGAACCAGGTGAGTTTCTCGCCGTACACCTTTTCGCTCAGCTCGCGGAAATCGTCGGTCGTGGCCGATTTGCCCGCATATTTCGCAGCAAAGTCGCGCATCAGCTCCAGGTATTTCTTCTCCCCCAGAACCCAGCGCAACATGTGCAGAATCATCGCGCCTTTGTCCGTCACCAGCGACTGAAATTCGGGAGAGAAATAATCCAGCTTCTCCGCGCTCGAAAGCGGTACGCTGTCGTAGGCGAGAGCGCCCACCGACATATCCTTCACCATCTCCTCCAGGCCGCCCGCCCCCGCCGCGCTCTCCACGTAGCGGGCTTCGGAGTAGCGCGCGAAGCCGTCGCTGATCCACCAGTCGTTTTTTGACGCCGGACTCACCGACACGCCCCACCACTGGTGCGCGAGTGTATTGGCCAGCAGCCGGTAGTTGACCTTCTCCGAGATCGCCCGGCTCGTCAGGGCCGCGATCTCGGGCGCATACGCCGTGGGCACCGTGTCATCCGGAATCTCCACGATCTTCAAGCGCGACGAGGGCGCGAGTCCATATTGCGTGATGAAGTAAGTGAACACCTTGACCGCCGTCGATGCGTACTCCGCGCTCAACTCTTGTTTGTTCGGCTTGAAGTACACGTGCAGATCGAGCCCGGCGTCGTCGCTCTTGTACTCCTCGAAGGTTCCGGCAATGATCGTACCCGGAAAACTCGCCTTGTCCCACGTGAAGGTGAAGGTCTTGGAGTTCGCCACCGCCGCAGTCTTCTTCGTCGCTGCCCCTGTCGCCGCACCGGGCGAGGACGGCTCCTTCCCGCTGCCAATCACCGTCATGTGCGCCGGAACAGTGACGCTGATCGTCGAAGTGAAGCGGTTGACGCCGTATCCCGCGACCGGAAACCACAGCCCCGAATACAGCAGGTAGCTGGTATCCGGACCGACGTAGGCGAGCTTCAGCCCCTGCACCGGACTATCGTCCGCGCTTTCAAGCGTGCCTTCGTATTCGAAGGTGAAGGTGGTGCTCGTGTTTTTCGCGATCTCGCTGTTGAGGGCAAAGCGCACCGTCGACTCCTGTGTGTTGCGTTCGGGATTCAGCGGCTGGTTGTTTGCGTCCGTGAGCTTGGTAATCCGCAGCGCGTTGTTCAACTGGAACGTCGCCACGTTTAGGTTTTCGAGCGCCGTCACCTTGACCACCGCGCGCGCCGTCAACTTATGGGTCTGCGGCAGGAGTTCGACGTCGATCTTGTAGTCGTCGGCGCGCAGGCGCGTCTTTTCCGCGGCTCGCGCCGTCTGGCTCGCGGCCGCACCCAGCAGGATCACGACTGCGAAGACCAGCGCCCGGCGCGTCGTGCGAGTGTGGCAGAACTTCAAGTAGAGTCTCCTGGCGAGAACGACCATTGGTATGATGTTGATTTTCCCGCAAAAGATGCTGTGACGACAAGGGTTGCCGAAATTTGTTTTGTTTTGAGTGTGGCGCGGGCTCCCCCGCCCGCGTGACTTTGACTTTGCCTGAACACTTCCAGACTGAACGCAAACTCGCCGCCCGCTCATGTGCCTTCGACCATCCGCAGAATAATCTCCGCCGCCGCTTCCGATGGATGTTGAGCGCTGCCGCTCCCGTGTTTCAGCCGAGCCTTCACCGCCGCCAAGCCTCCGATCATACGCTCCCGCGGCTCACCGTCCGCGATGATCTTGTTCAGCTCGGCCACGATGTTTTCGGCCGTGAACTTGCTCTGCACCAACTCCGGCACAACCTCCTCCTCGGCAATCAGATTCACCATGGCAAAGTACGGAACCTTCACCCGCGGCTTGCCCAGCGCATACGTGAGCGCCGACACCCGATACACCATGACAAACGGAGTCCCCATGATCGCCGCTTCCACCGTAGCCGTGCCGCTGGCGACAATCGCGGCCCGCGAATGGTAGAGCGCCGGCAGCGCTTCGGTGACGAGGTGAATACGGTTTTGCAGAGACGCGGATTGCCGTACCTGTGCCGTCGCGATTATTTCCTGGAGAAACGAAGCCTCCAGCGTGCGCGCCACGGGCAACAGAAACTCATAGCCGCTGCCGAGCCGGCCTTTATCGAGCCGATCTTGATCCGGCCGATCTGCATCCAGACTCCTCGCCGCCTCCAGAATCGTTGGCAGGTTCATGCCGACTTCCTTGCGGCGGCTGCCTGGCATCAGCGTGATCCAAAGCTTCGCGGCGTCGAGCTGGTTCGCGGCCGCATACGCATCGCGTGAAATTGCCGGCGGCGCCAAATCGGCTAGCGGATGCCCCACAAACGTAGCGTCCACGCCGCGGTCGCGATAGAACTTTTCTTCAAACGGAAAAATGACGAGTGCCTTGTCGGCATACTTGCGCAGAAGTTTGACGCGCCCCTGCCGCCAAGCCCAAAACTGCGGGCAGACATAATAAACCACGGGAATCCCGCGCTTGCGCATTTGCCGCGCTACGCGCCAGTTGAACGCGGGAGCGTCGATCACCACGGCCAGCGCCGGCCGCCTCTCATCCGCCGCTCGAATCAATTTCCTATAGAGCCCAAGGATCTTCGCCAGATGGCCGACAATCTCAGTGATTCCGACAACCGCGAGGTCCTTAGCATCGACAACAATCTCGCATCCGGCAGCAGCCATGCGCTCCCCGCCCGCGCCGAAGAACTGAACCGATGGGTCGCGCCGCCGCAGCGCCTCAATCAGCTGCGCGCCATACATTTCGCCCGAGGCTTCGCCGGCGGAGATAAGAACTTGCACAGCTGCATTGTAACGGGTGGATGAAGTGACGTTAGCCCGGTCCAGCGGCTAGTTGTCCGCATTCGCCGGTGCAGGGCTCGCCGCCACGCCGACTTCTTGATCCTTATACTGCAGCTGATACAGCTTGTAATAGATCCCGCGCTGCGCCAGAAGTTGCTGGTGCGTTCCCATCTCGCGGACCTGCCCTTTGTGCATCACGATGATTTTGTCGGCGCGCTGAATCGTCGACAGCCGGTGCGCGATGATTAGCGCCGTGCGCCCTTCCACCATGCGGTTGAGCGCGGCGCGCACGCGCAACTCAGTCTCCGTATCGACGCTCGAAGTCGCCTCATCGAGAATCAGTATCTTCGGATTGTGCGCCAGCGCTCGAGCAAACGAAATCAGCTGCTTCTGCCCCGTCGAGAGCGTCGAACCGCGCTCGCGCACTTCTTCTTGGAATCCTCCGGGCAAGGTTCGTATAAAGTCGGCGAGATTGACGTCCTCCGCCGCCTGCTCCACGTCCGCGTCCTGAATGCGCGCCGTCCCCAGCCTGATGTTGCTCGCGACCGTGCCGCTGAACAGAAATGGATCCTGCAAGACAACTCCGAAGCGCCCGCGCAGATCGTCGAGATCCATCTCCTTGATATCGACGCCGTCGATGCGAATCGCTCCTCGCTGCACGTCGTAGAAGCGCATCAGCAGCGAGATCAGCGTAGTTTTGCCCGCTCCCGTATGCCCGACGACGGCGATAGTCTCGCCCGGCTCAAGCACAAAGCTCACATCGCGCAGCACCCAGTCCGGCTCGCCAGTTTGTGTGGGGACGGGCGCCCCCGCCCGTTCAAGCCGACTCGAGGAGTCGGCAGGCTCTTCTGCCGCCGGCTTGTTCCCGTACGCAAACCACACATGGTCGAATTCAATCCGCCCCGGCCCCCTCGGTTCTTTCGCGATCGCCGGCGAGGTCACTTCGATTTTCGTATCCAACAGCTTGAACACGCGCTCCCCCGCCGCCATCGCCGACTGCAAGATGTTGTACTTCTCGCTCAAGTCCAGAATCGGACGGAAGAACCGCTGCGCGTACTGCACGAACGCGTTTAGTACACCCAACGTCATCGAAATCCGCACCAGTTGGAGGATGATGTGTCTCTTATTTGAGAATCCAATGCCAGAGATTACCGTGTGCCGGAGGATTCCATTCCCGCCAAACCAGATGATGCTAGCAATCGCAATCGACGATAAAAAGTCAACCACTGGGTAATACACCGCGTACGCCATAATGGCGTCTTTGTATGCCTCCATGTGCGAGGCATTGATGTCGGAAAATTTATTGAAGGCGCGCTTTTCGCGATTGAAAAGCTGCAGGACCAGCATCCCCGAGACCGCTTCCTGCAAATAAGAATTGATGCGGGCGATGGCGGTGCGAATGCGCCGGTAGGAATCGCGCACCTTGTCGCGAAAAATCTTGGTCGCATACGCAATGACGGGAAGCACAGCAAACGTAATCAGCGCCAGCTTCCAGTTCATCTTCATCATGATCGCGATGATGCCAGCGAGCACGAAGACATCCTCAAAAATTGAGACCACGCCCGAAGTGAACATCTCGTTCAGCGCGTCGACGTCGGTCGTCACGCGCGTCACCAGTCGCCCTACCGGATTCTTGTCGAAGAACCCGACGTGCATGTGTTGCAGATGCCGGAAGATCTGGCTGCGCAGATCGAACATCACCTTTTGTCCCGTCCACTGCATCAGGTAGGTCTGGATGAACTCCAGGGCAAAAGTGAAGAGGAGAATTCCGACGTAGATCCCGCCAATCTGCGCGATGCCGGTCAGTGGAGCGTTGCTCAGCCGGTCGCCAATCCAGGAATGCGAGTTCGGCGACTTCGCCAGGTATTTATCGATGGCGATCATGGTGAGGAACGGCCCCAGCACGTCCAGCCCCGACTTTAGGATGATCGCCGCGAGCGCCACCACCACGTGCCATTTGTACGGACGCAGATACGTAAGCAGCCGCCGCATCAGCCGGCCGTCGTACGCTTTTCCTAATACTTCTTCTTCGTGATTCGGGGCCATAATTCGCGCAAGAGACCCGCGCAAGAGATCCGGCGCAGAGACCGTCTCTGGTTCAAGAGTACCGCAAGAAGCGGCACTCCAAATCCTGCCGTTTAGTGCGGCTTGCCAGCCGGACGCGCGCCCGCTCCGGGCTCCGACGATTTCGGAGAATCGCCGTCGTGCTTGTCGCGGCAATTCGGGCACACCACCTTGGCATTCTGGTCGGCCATTTGGTGCAGGAAAGTGGAGAACGTCTGACCACAGTGCTCACACAAAACATCGATCGAATCATTGCTCATAAGTGCTTCCCACTCACATCGCATCATTGATGAAGGGTCGAACCCTCGCCGGCGGGTTCTTGCCTCTATTTTAATGGACATCGATCTTTCCAAGCTCCGGCAACGGACGTGCTTCTCGCCGCATCAAAAACTATGAATGGCAATCTTGTGATATTCGAAATCAAAAAGAGGGTGACCATGCGCGAGATAAAGATAGTAGTTGCTGCCTGCGTCGTGCTTCTATTCGCGAGTTTCGCCGCCGCCCAGGTGCCCACCAGCGGAAACGTCTTCTTTGGGTATTCCTACTACAACGCCGACTTGTCCACGCTGGGACGCTCCAACCTCAGTGGATGGACCGGGTCGCTCGAAGGCAGGGTTTTCCCCCACGTCGGCATGGTGGCGGATTTCAGCCAGACCTTCGGTTCTGAAAGTGTGACGATCCTGTGCCCCGGCCCGCCTTGTCCGAGCCAAAGCATCAGCGCCCACGAGTACAACATGCTCTTTGGCCCGCGCGTATCGTTCTCGGTCGGAAAGCTGCGGCCCTTCGCCGAAGCCCTGTTCGGGGTTGGGCACGTCGGCACGAATGACGCAGGGTCGAACACGTCCCTCGCCACCGGGTTGGGCGGTGGCGTCGATTACCGCATCTTCCGCCCCATCGCCCTCCGCTTCGAAGGAGACTATCTCCAAACCCGCTTCAATAGCACCACTCAGAACAACCTGCGCCTGTCGACCGGCATCGTGTTTCGCTTCTGATCGGCCCATTTTTCGAAGGTGCCCCAGAGCCTGCCCTGAGCTTGTCGAAGGGTTCGCGACCGCTCTTTGGTCGCTAACCTGGGATCGCGCGCCACGCACTTCGCCCAGCTTTTCCGACGTCTTAGAATGTGCCTCGCTGCCCATCCCATAGAATAAGCAGAGTGCCCCTCGGCCTCTATATTTCCGTCCCGTTCTGCCGGACCAAGTGCAGCTACTGCAACTTCGCTTCCGATGTGTTCTCGAAGTCCGCGTACGAAAATTATGTATCCCGCCTGCTCGAAGATGTTGGCAATGCGCGCCAGTTTGCGTCGCAGTTCGGCTGTCCGCTCGACGAATTGAACGTTGCCGACTCCATCTATCTCGGCGGAGGCACTCCCTCGATTCTCGATGCCGAGCAGTTACTCCGCATCTTCGCCGCCATCCGCGGCCAATTTGTGATCACGCCCGATGCCGAAATCACCGTGGAATGCGCTCCCGGCACACTCACTCCCTCTCTAATCGAAACCTTGCTGCAATGCGGAGTGAACCGTGTGAGCCTGGGAGTGCAGTCCTTCGTCGACCAGGAAGCGCAGTCCGTCGGGCGATTGCACAAACGCGCAACCGTCCTCGAAGAGATCGCTCGCCTGCGCGATGCTGGCCTCGCCAACATCAGCATCGACCTGATCGCCGGCTTGCCGCACCAAACGCAGGAGAGTTGGGCCTTCTCCGTGTCCGAGACCATTGCCACGGGTGTTCCGCACGCCAGCGTGTACATGCTCGAAGTGGACGACGATTCCCGCCTCGGCCGCGAACTGATCGCCGGAGGCGCCCGCTACCATGCTCACTTTGTTCCCGACGACGATGCCACCGCCGATTTCTATCAGCAAGCGTGCGAGATGCTCGAAGCCGCCGGTATGGCACAGTACGAAATTTCCAACTTCGCCCGCGTCGCGCCGCATTCTCAAAATAAAAGGGTGTCCCGTCCAAGCTCTGCTTGGGCGGGACCGTTACGCAACGAGTCGCGCCACAACTTGAAATATTGGACGCGCCAGCCCTATCTCGGTTTCGGCGTCGATGCCCACTCCATGCTGGAGGTCAATGGGCACAACACCGACGTCGGCCGCGCCGTCCGCTTCGCCACACCCGACTCGCTCGACGCCTACATGAATCGCGCGCCGCACACTGTGACGCCAGTCTCCGCGCAGGCGGCCATCGAAGAATCGTTCTTCCTCGGCCTCCGCCTGAACCGCGGCGTCGATCTAGACCGGCTTCGCGAGGAGGTCGGTCCAGACGCCATCGCGGCCCATGACTCCGCCATCCAGCAAAGCATCCACGACGGTCTTCTCGAACGCCAAGCCGCAATCCTCCGCCTGACCGCCCGCGGACGTCTGTTATCCAACGAAGTATTTGCCAGGTTCCTGGTCGAGAAGCGAGAAGAAATAAAAATGGGAACCGGCCACGTGAATCCACGTTAGTTGGCCGATCGGTGCCCTTCGGCGTTGGGCCTATCCGGTCCCCACCATCTCAAAAAATCTTGGCAGTCCGAAACGCATGCCCATGCCGATGTCCATGCCAAAGACGGGTGGTTCCATGGCCAGCGCTTCTACGCCGGCTTCTCCCGTAAGACTCATCCACACGATGCGAAACTGCGCTCGCGACGCGCCGTGCTGCACGTCCAGCACTTCTCCGGTCTGGACTTTCGAGCGCAACCCCATCAGAACCGCCCCGCGATTGCTGACGTTGCGCACCCGCACAATCTCCGCGAAAGGACGCGCCATCCGGTCGACTCCCCAGATCCGCACCGGCAACTCCAGGTTCAGTCTGCGCTCTCTTCGCCGATCCATTCCCGCTCCGTTCCCACCGCGAACAACTGGAACGGATCATAACCAGAGATGCCCAAAAGCGAAACGTCACATCGGTTACTCGCCGGAGGTACCTAAAGTGACTTTGCGGAGGGAAGAAAAGTCGTTGGTCGATAGTCGTTGGTCGTTTGCGGGCTGGCTATCTACCAACGACTATCGACCAACGACCAACGACCAACGACAAGACGAGCCTAGTTGAAGTCCTTCATCGAGCAAGCTCCCGGCCCGCGAGCGTCGCCGCACGACCCGCAGGGTCCAGCCGGCATCGCTGCCCGCGCGCTCGTTCCGCCGTGCGCCGACACGGCGAACACGGAGAGCTGCTGCTCCAATTTCTTGCTCTGGCACTTCGGACACTCGGCCTTTTGCGCGCCAAAAACCAGGGCCTCGAACTCGTGCCGGCATTCCTTGCAGACGTACTCGAAGATGGGCATAAGAAACTCCGTGGAGAACAATTCCCAACTTCTAGTTAATATCAAAGCGTGGCTACTTCGCAAACGCCCGGCCAAACGCACGAGAAGATGCGCTCCTTCACGCCTCGGCCCTGGTTGCGCGGCGGACATGTGCAAACCGTTGCCAGCTTCCTGCTCCAGCGCCGTTTTCATCTTCCTGCACCTGAAGAGCGCCTGATCGAAGTCGAGCCCGGCGTCCCGGTGCTCTGCCACTGCCACTGGCAAGCCGATCGAGCCCACGCGCTGACGCTGATCGTCGTGCACGGCCTCGAAGGTTCCAGCGACTCCCAGTACATGCTCGGCATCACCGAGAAGGCCCTGGCTGCCGGAATGAACGTCATCCGCTATAACCAGCGCAACTGCGGAGGCACCGACGCGCTCGCTCCCGTGCTCTATCACTCAGGATTGTCAAATGACGTCGCGGCCGTCGCCCGCGAGATCGTCGCCCACGATGGCGTCGAGCGTCTGGCGCTGGTTGGCTTCTCCATGGGCGGCAACATCGTGCTCAAACTCGCCGGCGAGTGGGGATCGCAAGCCCCGCCGCAGTTTCGTGCCGTCGCCGCGTGTTGTCCGGCGCTCGATCTCTCCGCTTCGTCCGACGCGCTGCACGAGCCTGGCAACCGCATTTACGAAACCTATTTCTTGTGGCAGCTTCGCCGCCGCTTGCAGCAGAAAGCCCGCCTCTTTCCCGGACACTTCGACCCAACCCGTGCCGACGGCGTCCGCAGCCTGCGCGAGTTCGACGACAAAGTCACCGCCCACTATTGTGGCTTCACGGGAGTGGACGATTACTACGATCGCGCTTCAGCCGCGCACACAGTCAGGCAAATCGCCGTGCCCGCGCTCGTGTTGTACGCCGCCAACGACCCATTTGTGCGCATCACGGAGGAGACAAGAACGAAGATTGCCGCGAACCAGAACATCCACTTCGTCGAGACCTCCGATGGCGGCCACTGCGCCTTTGTCGGAACCCGCAACGGCAGCGATGGCCGCCGGGACGATGGCTATTGGGCCGAAAGCGAAATCGTGAACTTCCTGCGCCAGTTCTAGTGTGGTGTTCCGCAAATTATGGATGCCGACTTCTCCATCGAACTGGCCCACGAAGATCCTGTGCTGGGTTTTCCCTGGACCGACCCATCTGGCAAGCTCGCCTATGTCGACCTGAAGCGCCATCCAGGGCTGATAGCTTCGATCCCGGAAGCACAAGCCTTTCCCGAGTTGGCCGAATTTCTGCGTACGCTGAACTCGCCGCGAAGCCTAGTTGAGACCGCAAAGTGCGATGTTTGGACGACGACAGAACTGAACGCGGAAGAAGAAATCTACAACGCCTCGCACAAGTTCGCGAGCTATGTCGACGTGGTGTTTACTCACACGACGTCTTCCGATAACGCCGCCCGTTTCTCCCTGCCCGCTCACGAACAATTCGCCCGCAAGCTGGTCGAGCTGCTGCACCGCGCGCCGGAGACTCCATCGTCCGTCGAGATCTGCGTCCGCCGCTGCTACTTCGCAAAAGATAGCCAAGACAGGAAGGAAGAAGAAAGAGAAGTGCGCGAAGGCTGCTATTGCACTGTATATATCAGCGGTTACGGAACCGACCAGCCCAGCGCCCGTCACAATTGGGGAATCGCGCTGAAGTTGGTAGGGAACGCGACCTTGCAGCTATCGCGGGTGGATTGACAGGGTTTTATCTCTCTCCCGCCCCCCCCAATTTTCGTTAAAATATTCTAAATAAAAGACTTATATGTAAAATATTCTGGAATAAGGACTTAGGGTGCTGGAGCTTCGTTTTCGTTCCGATTCGGGACGTGGGATCAACCGATCTTCATGTTGTCAAGGAAAGCTGAGAATGGCTTCGAGCGGGAGCGAAGGGCCGTCTCTGGAGACGGGGACACTTCTTCCCTGGCCAATCAGAATTCTATTTTCGCGCGTGGCGGGTTGATTGTCTGTGATGGTGCTCACGGCCTGGATGTGATGAAAGAAAGTCAAAGGCCCCGCCCAAGCGAAGCTTGAACGGGGCACCCTCCAGAGTTGGGATGGAGGCGAAGTTCGGGTCGCCTGCCGGTTGTCGGCACGTGGGCCTATCCTTGCGGCGCTGGTCTACGCGGCCCCCAAAATCCTAAGCATTCTGCCCTCTCCCAAGCACCTTCTTCCAGTCAATTCGCGTGCGAAGCAAAGAGAGCAACAGCATGAACAGGAAAATCTCCGCCAATCCGCGCGAAGCGCCCGCAATCGATTGCGCCCGTTTCGGAAGCAGCGAGAAACGCCCATACACGAATTCAATGTGCACCCAATAAACGAGTAACGAAGTCTGTCCTAATTGAATAAGCGGGCTAAAACCCAAGCTTCCCAATCCCCAACGACACCACGCATAACTCGCGAAGCAGATGACTAAGAGCAATCCGACGCGAATCATGAAGAAGTTTGGACTGGTATGCCAATAGTCGTAGGTCGAGTAAAGCTGGAAGGACACATGGTCAAGCTGGAGCG
>PLUW01000117.1 GCA_003162935.1 Acidobacteriaceae bacterium | reverse complement strand
TGCCCAACATCTTCGGCCAGCGCACCAAAAAGCGGAAGATGAAAGTCAACGAGGCCTTCGAGTATTTAATTCAAGAAGAAGAACAGCGCCTCATCGACATGGAGCAGGTCACGCGCACCGCCATCGACCGCGTGGAAAACTCCGGCATCATCTTCCTGGATGAAATCGACAAAATCGCCGGCCGCGAAGGCGGCCACGGCCCCGACGTTTCGCGCGAAGGCGTACAGCGCGACATCCTTCCGATCGTCGAAGGCACCACTGTCAACACGCGCTACGGCATGGTCCGCACCGATCACATCCTGTTCATCGCCGCGGGCGCATTCCACGTCTCGAAGCCGAGCGACCTCATCCCCGAACTGCAAGGCCGCTTCCCCATCCGCGTCGAATTGCAATCGCTCACCATGGAAGACTTCGTCCGCATCCTGACCGAACCGAAGTCGTCGCTGACGCGGCAGTACATCGCCCTGCTGGAAACCGAAGGCGTAAAACTCGAATTCACTCCCGATTCGCTCGAAGAAGTCGCCCGCTTCGCCTTCCGCGTCAACGAAGGCACCGAAAACATCGGAGCCCGCCGCCTGCACACCATCATGGAGCGCGTGCTCGACGAAATCAGCTTCGAGGCGCCCGAGAAAAAGGGCACGGAGTTTAAAGTCGACGCCGCCTACGTGCAGAAGATGCTGAGCGAGATCGTGAAAGACCAGGANNCCGAGCGCGAGCAAATGCGCTTCGTCGACGACCGTCCGAAATCAAAGGCGATTTACGAACGCGGCAAGAAGTCGCTGCTCTCCGGCGTCCCCATGAATTGGATGGTCAAGTGGGCCGGAGCTTTTCCGCCCATTGTCCGCGAGGCTCAGGGAGCGCACTTCTACGACATCGACGGCCATCGTTATGTCGACTTCTGTCTCGGAGACACCGGCGCCATGACCGGCCACTCTCCCTTCGCCACCGCCAAAGCGATCGAAGATCAGGTGAAGCGCGGCATCACGCTCATGTTGCCGTCCGAAGACGCCGTCTTCGTTGCCGAGGAATTGCAGCGACGTTTCGGCTTAACCTACTGGCAGTTCGCGCTCACCGCCACTGACGCCAACCGCTTTGCCATCCGCCTGGCACGCCAGATCACCGGCCGCCCGAAGATTCTCGTCTTCAACTGGTGCTACCACGGCACGGTCGACGAAACCTTCATCACCCTTCATCCCGACGGCACCTCCGGACCGCGGCGCGGCAACGTCGGCCCGCCCGTCGATCCCTCCGTAACCACTCGCGTCGTCGAATTCAACGACATCCCCGCTCTCGAACAAGCGCTCGCCCACGGCGACGTAGCCTGCGTCCTCGCGGAACCCGCCCTGACCAACGTCGGCATCGTCCATCCCGCGCCCGGTTTTCATCAGGCGCTGCGCGAACTCACGCGGAAGCACGGCACTCTGCTCATCATCGACGAGACGCACACCATCTGCGCCGGTCCCGGCGGCTACACCCGCGCCGAAAAACTCGACCCCGACTTCCTGGTCATCGGCAAGCCAATCGCCGGAGGACTCCCCGCCGCCACCTACGGCTTCACGCAAAAGGTCGCCGACATGATTCTCGAACGCCACAGCCTCGAAGACTGCGACACCGGAGGCATCGGCGGAACCCTTGCCGGCAACGCGCTTTCCCTCGCCGCCATGCGCGCCACGCTCGCCAAGGTGTTAACCCAGGAAGCCTTCGACCGCATGATCCCCCTCGCCGAGCGCTGGACCGCCGGCGTACAAAAGGCGATCGAGGAATCCCGCCTTCCCTGGCACGTCACCCGCCTCGGCTGCCGCGCCGAATATCTCTTCAGTCCCAACGAACCCAAGAACGGAACCGAAGCCCACGACGCCATGGACTTCGCGCTCGAACGCTTCATGCACCTTTACGCCATGAATCGCGGCATCCTGCTGACGCCGTTCCACAACATGGCGCTCATGTCGCCCGCCACCACATCCGACGATGTCGACTACCACACCAAAGTCTTCCGTGAAGCTCTCCGTGAACTAGCCGGATAAGACAGTGCCCAGTAACCAGTACTCAGTAGCCAGTAGCAGCCCAGCCGCCGCCGAAGACACCAAATCGGAACGCGCAACACGGTTCACAGGGTACTGGCAACTGGCTACTGGCAACTGTTTCTCTGATACTCTTTCCCTTTCCGCATGAAACAGCATCTTGGAAAGTTCCTGGCATTGTCGGCCCTCTGCCTTCTGCTCGCCGGCTGCGCCCAGACCGGCCCGCCGCTGCCGCCGTCGCTCGAACTTCCCAAACCTCCCGCCGATCTGCGCGCCAGCCGCAAAGGCAATCGTGTCACTCTCACCTGGAGCGAGCCCACGCTTACCACCGACCGCCAGAGCGTGCGTTATCTCGGTCCGACGCAGGTCTGCCGCAGTCTCGATCCGGAAATCGCAACCTGCGGAAATCCCGCCGCCACGTTGCCAGCGCCGCCCGTCACCGCACCCTCGCGCGCTGCCAAGAAAATGGCAGCCGCCAAACCTGCCACTGAGAAATCGAACTCCCCGCGTCCCGCCCCGCAGGTCTACGTCGACACTCTGCCCGAAAGCCTGCTGCGCGAAGACGCATCCGCCGAAATTACCTACGCCGTGGAGATACTGAACCGGAACGCCCGCAGCGCGGGTTTGTCGAATCGCGTGCACGTGCCCGCCGCCGCTACCCTGCCTCCGCCCGGCGATCTGACCGCGCAGCTAACTGGCGACGGCGTCACGCTCCATTGGACCAGTGCCGGCGAATCCCGCACCGTCCCCTCCATCGAGCACCGCTATCGAATCTATCGGCGCGATGAGACCTCGGGCAAAGATGTCGCTGCTGGCGAAGTCCCCTTGGGCGACCCTGGACCCGCGCATTTCACCGACTCCGGCTTTGAATGGGAGAAGACCTACCTTTACCGCGTCACTGCCGTGACCATCCTCAAGCGGCCCGACAGCGAGGAACAAATCGAGGGCGACGACACTCCGCCCGTGCGCGTCGTGGCCCATGACGTCTTCCCTCCGTCCGTGCCCAGCGGTTTGCAGGCGGCATACTCCGGCGAGGGACAAAAGCCATTCATCGATCTCATCTGGGCGCCGGTAACGAACGCCGATCTCGCCGGCTACAACGTCTTTCGTTCCGAACGCCCATCCGACGAAGCTGGCGCTGTCCTCGCCGAGCCGATGGTGAAGCTGAACTCCGAGCTGGTGAAATCGCCATCGTTTCGCGATA
Source organism: Acidobacteriaceae bacterium (assembly GCA_003162935.1). Taxonomy (GTDB): domain Bacteria; phylum Acidobacteriota; class Terriglobia; order Terriglobales; family Acidobacteriaceae; genus Acidiflorens. The sequence continues at coordinate 5,170 of PLUW01000117.1, read as the reverse complement.
ACGCGGTCACCTCCGGCAAGACCTATACCTACTCAGTTTCCGCCGTCGACGTGCGCGGAAACGAAAGCCGCCACTCCGAGACAACCCGCGAGCCTGTCCCGTAAAGAGATTGTGGGGACGGGCGCCCTCGCCCGTCCAAGCCGAGCGCAGCGCGGCCTCGTCCCCGCAGCAGCGCCAAAACGATCCTCGCCTCCGCACCGCTCGCAATCTTTTCTTTCGCGATCTTCGCCCCGTTTATGTTTAGATATCCCTCAGATGAAATACTGTCGCTTCCATCTCAACGGTTCCGCGCACTACGGTCTGGTCGAGCCGGTTGCGGGTAACGACGAAATCACTCGCCTCCTGCTCCAGCCGCCGCAGTCGAGCGATGGCGACGTGGAAGGCCTGCCCAGCCGCCGCATGGACCACATTCCGCTCGCGCAAGCATCGCTGCTGCCGCCGGTCGAGCCTTCGAAAATTGTCTGCATCGGCCGCAACTATCGCGAACATGCCGCCGAACTCGGCCACGACGTTCCGCTGGAGCCGCTCATATTTCTCAAGCCGCCTTCTTCCCTGCTGCCGCCCGGCGCAACCATTCTTCGCCCCAAGGTTTCCGAACGCACCGATTACGAGGGCGAACTGGGAGTCGTCATCGCCCGCCGCTGCCGCCAACTCACCGAGGGCGACGACGTTCGCCCCTACATTCTCGGCTACACCTGCGTCAACGATTTCACCGCCCGCGACCTGCAAAATAAAGACGGCCAGTGGACCCGCGCCAAAGGCTTCGACACCTTCTGCCCCGTCGGACCCGTGGTCACTGATGGCAAGAGTGATGATGGCAAGAATGATGACGGCACGAATACTGATGGCACAAGCGACGACGGCATCGACGCTGATGGCAGTAACATCGATCCCTGGGCTGGCGTTTCAGTGGAGACTCGAGTGAATGGAGAGGTCAAGCAATCCGGCAACACGCGCGACTTCATCTTCCCGCTCGACGTCATCATCCGCTACATTTCGCAGATCATGACCCTTGAACCCGGCGACCTGATCTCGACCGGAACGCCCAAAGGCGTGGGGCCTGTCGTCGCGGGCGATGTCATCGAAGTTTCGATCCCAGGCATCGGCGTGTTGCGCAACGCCGTGGCCGATCGAACATAGCACCGAAGGAAGCCCATGACAGACTCCCAGCGCGCTTTCGAACTCTTGCGGGCAAACGATGCCGACGGCCTTCGCCGCCTGCTGGAACAAGATTCCGCCGCTTCCGACGCGCGCGACACTACCGGCGTAAGCCTGCTCATGCACTCGCTCTATCGCGGCCAACGCGACGTCGCCGAACTGATCGCCAGCAAAAAAAACGCGCTCGACATCTTTGAAGCCGCCGCGCTCGGTCGTCTCGATCGCCTCAAGCAGTGTCTCGATGAAGCAAGCTCGCGCGACGCTTCCGCCATCAACTCCCGTTCCAAAGACGGATTCAGCGCCCTCCACTTCGCCTGCTTTTTTGGCCAGCCCGCAGCCGCACGCCTGCTGCTCGAAAGCGGAGCCTCCGCTGACGCCGTGGCCGCGAACCCGACCCAGGTCATGCCGCTGCACTCCGCCGCCTCCGTTCGCAACCTCGAAGCCGCGCGTCTCCTTCTTGAGCGCGGAGCACCGGTCAATGCCCGCCAGCAAAACGGCTGGGTTCCAATTCACGCCGCCGCTCAGAATGGAGACCGCGCCATGGTCGAGCTCTTGCTCCAGCACCACGCCGATCCTAAACTCGCCAACGACGACGGCAAGACTCCAGCCATGGTTGCCAGAGAAAAAGGCCACGCGGAAGTCGCCGCGTTGCTAGAGAAGTAGCTCGCTGGTTCCCGGTTCTCAGTCAAACCCGACATGCGATTTGGCAATCCCTCCATCGACGCGGCAGCTCCAGCCCAGTGCTATGATCGCCCCTGCGGAAAGCTCGACAAATCTGACAACGCAAATTCAAAGCACAGAATGGAGCAATCAGAATGGAGCAATCAATGAAGAGAACACTGGTGTGGTGTGTGGTGGCAATGCTGTCGCTGATGGTCGCGGCGCAAGCGCAAGACAAGATGAGTGGAGGCACCGAGCAGGCAGTCGCCGCACTGGAGCAAAAATGGATCGACGCCACTAAGGCGAGCAATCCGGAGATTCTCGCGCCTCTTCTGGCGGATAAGTTCATCGACACCGACTCCAGCGGAAAGGTCACGAGCAAAGCCGAGACGCTGGCGTCTGTCCAGGCGGCAAAGCTTGAGAAAAGCGAAATCATCAACGTGAAGGTCACCGTATTCGGCAAAACCGCCATCGCCACCGGAGACTGGATCGGCAAAGGCACCGACGACAAGGGGAATCCGATCGATGCCCATGAGCGCTGGACCGATACCTGGATCGAGATGTCCGGCGGTAAATGGCAATGCGTCGCCAGCCACAGCTCTCCAATCAAAATGTAGGGAACGCAAGAACCCTTGCTTCACCACCTTGCTTCACCACTTTGGTTCACTAGCGCCCATCGTTAGCAAGATGACACGCCGCCCGTCTTCGGGCGGCTTTTCTTCTGCCTTCAGCCGGGGGTCCGATCAGCCCCGCCGAACTAGAGCCGCGAGCTAGAGCCGTTTGATTGTCGCGAACCAGGCCGGTGCGCCGTGGTCATCGTGGAATCTCGTCTGAATCCGGTCCGGTTCGATGGAGGCGACATTCCATCCATGGTTGGGGTGGAACGCCGCTCTAATCTCCTCCTGACTAACGGGGTGCGGGCCAGTATCGGGACCATCGTCACTGAAGCACAACACATACAGAGTTCCATCGTGCTCGGTCACCGACGCTAGGCTCGCCACGTATTGTGTTCGCTCGTCGCCGTCGAAGGCATGGAACAGTCCGCAGTCCAGAACCGTCTCAAACCTGCGCCCCAAACGCTCCAACTGGAAGGCGTCAGCCGCGGCAAACTCAACCTCGATCCCATGATCGTTGATCTGACGATTGGCGATCCGACGCTCGGCGGCTTTCTCTCGGGCAATCGCCAGCGCCGTTTCTGCCACGTCAACGCCCAGAACCTTCAATCCCAGCGAGGCGATGTGAAGAGCGTTCTCGCCCGTCCCGCAGCCCGCATCGAGCACCGCTCCGGCGAATCCGCCTTCGGATGCCAAACGCACAACTGCCGGCTGCGGCTGGCCAATATCCCAAGGCGCAGGGCCGTCGTGGTACGACGCATCCCAAGGCAGTCCCGACCGCCGTTCGTGACTGGTCGGGCGCCGGCCACCGAACGGGTCGTCAGCGAGGGTTCCTGATCGCTCCAACATCTTCGTCCCCTGTAACTGGTCTTGCCGCTCATCGTAGCACGCCCGTAATCAGGCCATTGCGCGCAATCACCGCGAAAGCAGCCGTTCACGAACGGCAGTAACAAATAAATAAGAGGACACGCCGCCCGGCTTCGGGCGGCTTTTCTTTTGCATCAACAACCCTCTGGAGATCGTCGCCAACTCCATGACTATGCGGCGCTTAGTGCCATAAGGCAGCCCGCCTAACGGCTGCAATTACTTGCAGCTTGACACTGCGGCAACCGCCGCACATAATTTCTTGCGGCTTGGGGTCAATCGTAGGATCTTCTTCTGTTGTCCGATCCGCTGTCCGGTCTATATGTCCGGCCTCACAATTCCGTTCCGGGTTGGTCGCGAACGCTCGGAACCTAATGACACACCAATAACCACCGGGAGAGACATTGCCATGAGTACCTTGTCCGCTAGCCCGCACTCCGCGGAGCGTTTCGCCGACCAACCCGCGGCGACGCAAAACCTCGTTGTGCGTGGCGTGGCAATCTTTCTGCTGGCCTTGCTCTCCGCCCCGGCTCAGGCGCAAAACGTAACCTCTACAGGCGTCCGGAACATGGCGCGGGCCAGCGACCAGCGTTCCTCCCACGACCAGAAAAAAACAGCTCCTACAGCCGGTCCGCGCGGCTTGTCCAGCCTTCCTGCGGCCGCGCAAGGTTCCGTTTCCGCTGCGTTGGGAAGGGACGATTCCAGCTACTGGTTTCATGCCAACCCAGGCAGCGTTCATGCGGAGAATCCCCGGCACGCCATGGCTCTGGACTTCACTCGTCACGGGGTCGAGGTCGACAGTAAGGGTGCGCGGTGGGGGCTCGCGTTGCGCGGCTATGGTTATGGAGACCAGCGTATTGCGGTCAGGCAGGCTGCTCCACAGGCCAAGGCGAATCGAATCGAGTACGAACGGGGAGCGCTGACGGAGTGGTACATCAACGGTCCACTGGGACTGGAGCAAGGATTCACGCTCGCGCAGCCTCCGGGAAAGGCCTCCGGAAAGACCAACGACCTGCCGCTCACCCTGGCGCTGGCGTTTTCGGGCGACTCGACGGCAGAGTTGGACGCGGCGGGAACTGCTCTGACTTTGAAGGGGAAGAACGGTCAAGCAACGGCACGCATTTCCGGCCTGGTGGCCTACGACGCCGCGGGACGTGCGCTGCCGGGACGGTTTGCGCTGCACGGCGACGAGCTGCTGCTGCAAGTGGATGACGCTGGAGCGCAGTATCCGCTGGTGGTGGACCCATTTGTGCAGCAGGCGGAGCTGACGGCGTCGGATGGGGCGGCTGGTGATCAGTTCGGCTTTTCCATCGCGCTGTCGGGCGATGGCAACACGGCTGTGGTGGGGGCGTTTGGGCACACAGTCAATGGGAACGTATATCAAGGAGCGGCGTATGTGTTCACGAACTCGGGTGGAAACTGGAGCCAACAGGCGGAGTTGAGCGCGTCGGATGGCGCAGCCGGTGACTGGTTCGGGGATTCCGTGGCGCTGTCGGGCGATGGCAATACGGCTGTGTTGGGGGCGTCTGGACACGCTGTCAATGGGAACCAGATTCAAGGGGCGGCGTATGTGTTCACGAACTCCGCTGGAAGCTGGAGCCAACAGGCGGAACTTACGGCCTCGGATGGGGTATATGACGACGAGTTCGGCATTTCCGTGGCGTTGTCGAGCGATGGCAACACGGCTCTGGTGGGGGCGTTGTTCCACACCGTCAATGGGAACACCAATTATCAGGGAGCGGCGTATGTGTTCGCGAACTCCGCTGGAAGCTGGAGCCAGCAGCAGGAGCTGACAGCGTCGGATGGAGCGGGTGGTGACCTTTTCGGCAATTCCGTGACGCTGTCGAGCGACGGCAACACGGCTCTGGTGGGGG
>PLUW01000086.1:18760-19198 GCA_003162935.1 Acidobacteriaceae bacterium | reverse complement strand
CCTTGCCTTCGCTCCCGAGTTAGAATGAGGCCAAGATGGATCGGAGCGTTCGCAGATTGCCGGATCCAATTGCCGGACTTCCTCAAGGAGAGCGGCGTCTCTCGGTTCGCCAAAAACTTAACACTCCGGTGTACGCCAGCTTTAACGGCCCGCAAACTGGGATGGTTGTGGATCTGAGCGAATTGCTCGACCTCCACGAACATGGGTTCGCCGTCCAGACCAGCGAGCGCCTGGAAATGAATCGGGCCGTCACGCTCTGCCTCGATTTGCCGGAAACGAAAAGCTACATCCATGGCAGTGGCCAGGTCATCTGGAGCGATGACGCGGGCCGTGGCGGGATCCGCTTCTCTTCGCTCTCCGAAAATTCCCAGAAAATTCTGAAGGAATGGCTTTTCGACAACTTGCTGATCGCTTGCTCGAACCGTGAGGCCCGAACCG
>PLUW01000086.1:0-18708 GCA_003162935.1 Acidobacteriaceae bacterium | reverse complement strand
CTCCAATTCATCGCCGATTGCGCCCTGAGTCTCACGGAGTCCAGCGGTGCGGCCCTCGCGTTTTTCACCGGTGACCAGATGACTTGCCGGGTGCGAACCGGGGAACCAGCGCCGCCGTTGGGAGCCCCTCTGGACACAAGACAAGGCCTCTCGGGAGAATGCGTTCGCAGCGGCCGTCTTGTATGGTGCGAGGATACAGGCAACGATCCGCGTGTCGATCCCGACCTTTGCCGCTCCTTGGGCATTGGCTCGCTCATGGCCGCTCCCGTCGTGTCGGACTTCCGGGTCGCGGGTGTGCTGGAGGTCTTCTCTCCACATCCCCGTGGTTTTACGAAAGCCCAAGGGATGGTTTTGGATCAGCTCGTCGAAATGATTCCCAAGACCCAGTTCCCGAACGCGCCGGTTGAGAGCGCTCAATCGGGAACGCCGATCCAACCAGACGATGTGTCAGTCGCGGCGGAGGCCTCGCAGCGTCAATTCATCCAGCCGGGCGAAGCCGAGTCGACTTCTAAGTCCGCAACGCGAACTGTTTTGCAGGAGAACAGAACTGAGGTCGGCGAGCAAGTTTCGCGGCCGGTTCCAGTGCAGAGCGTCGTGGTTCAAGAGCAGGAGTCCGCTCCCGCAACTCCGCCGCGCCTGCTGTATCGTGCGTTGCTCGGGTTGTCCATTGCCGTGGCAGTGACAGCGGCCGGCTATGTAATCGGCCCTGCGGCGCGAAATTGGGCCGCATCGCAGGATGGGCAGAAGTCCCTGGTCAAGTCGGCGGAAGCCGCATCGACGCCGTTCAAACCAGGTACCGCCGATCGAAGCTCAGAGCCGAAGGCGCTGCCGGAGTTGCAAAAGCTTGCCGAGGCGGGGGACGCCGACGCGCAATGGCAGATGGGCGTGCGCTATCACGACGGAGAAGGTGTCGCGCACGATGACGCGCAGGCGGTGCAGTGGTTCCAACTCGCCGCCGAGCAGGGCAATGTCGCCGCGCAGGGCGCGCTGGGGGCCTATTATTGGAGAGGTCGCGGCGTCCCCGCCGATTTGTCGAGAGCCTACTTCTGGTCGGCGATCGCGATGGCACAAGGCGACGAGATGAGCAAATCTCGAATCGAAGGCCTCTCGTCGCAAATGACGCCCGGGCAAGTCTCCGCCGCACGCCAACTGGCGGAAGGGTGGATCCGTGCTCATAGCCTCCAAGCGAAATCCAGAACGAAATAAAGCGCGGCCTTCCTCCATCTCGCAGCCGTAGAATGAAGCTGTGGCCACCTTAGGTGACATTCTGACCGCCAGTGAGCGCGTCCGCGAGGGCGACCCCGGTCTTTGGGAAAAGCTGGATCGCAATCGCGTTCGTTGCTATGCCTGCGGACACTGCTGTCCGATTCCCGACGGCCAGCCCGGCGTCTGCAAGGTTCGCTTCAATCGCGGCGGCACTCTCTACGTTCCCTGGGGCTACGTTGCCGGAGTGCAATGCGACCCTATCGAGAAGAAGCCGTTCTTCCACGCCTACCCCGGAGCCCTCGCCTACAGTTTCGGAATGCTGGGCTGCGATCTGCACTGCTCGTATTGTCAGAACTGGGTCACGTCGCAAGCGCTGCGCGATCCGGATGCTATCGCGCCGCCGCTCGCCGCCGATCCGGAAGGGCTGGTCAAAGACGCACTAGCCCAAGGCGCGAAAGTTGTGGTCAGCACCTATAACGAGCCCCTGATCACCAGCGAGTGGGCGGTAGCAGTCTTCCGCCAAGCCCGCCAGGCAGGCTTGCAGACTGCCTTTGTTTCGAATGGCAACGGAACTCCGCAAGTCCTCGAGTATCTCCATCCGTGGATCGATCTTTACAAGGTCGACCTCAAGAGCTTCGACGATCGCCACTATCGCGAACTCGGCGGACGCCTGCAGCCGATCCTCGACACCATCCGCAGTTTGCACCGCATGGGCATCTGGATCGAGATCGTCACCCTGCTCATTCCCGGCTTCAACGACAGCGACGAGGAACTCCGCCAGCTGACAGAATTTCTAGCCGACGTCTCGCCCGACATCCCCTGGCATGTCACCGCTTTTCATCAGGACTACAAAATGACTTCGCCCGCCGATACGCGCCCGGAAGACCTGCTCCGCGCCGCCGCCATCGGCCGCGAATCTGGATTGCGTTACATCTACGCCGGCAACCTTTCCGGCCAGGTCAAAGGCTTGGAAGACACACATTGCCATCAGTGTGGCGCGTTGCTGATCCAGCGCCACGGATATTCGATCGAAAAGTACAATCTAACGCCGCAGGGCGGTTGCCCGTCCTGTCATGCGCCGGTCCCCGGCCGCTGGTCGGAGAAATTTGACGGCCAAATTGCGTCCTCGCCTTTTCTCCCCCGCAAGCAGGCGCAATTGGTTAAAATCCTCTCGCGACCCTAATCGACATTCATGCGCGAGACAAGAGTGACAATAGTATTCCTGCTGGCGACCCTGTTGTGTCTGGGCCTGGGCCTGGGTTGTTCTCCGCGCTATTTCCTGACGCGGCGCCTCGCCGGCGACTTGATCTCAGCCTCCGATACCTTCAAAGAGTCGGGCGTGTTCTGGCTGCGAACCGGCATCGTCTCCAACAAGGAGTTCAGCTCTCCCGACTCGCTGGTGCTGCAGCGTCGCGGATGGATCATCGGCAGCGAACAAAAAAAGTGTCCTGCCGGAATGGACCCTCCGCCCTGCTGGGATGTATTGCTCACCCCGCTCGGAGTCGATACCGTAAAACCGCTGATTGGCGGTTCGTTGCCGGATAATGGCCCAATCGCAATCGAAGTCGCGCACCGCGAACTTGCCGCCATCACCGGCATCAGCAAGGCCGGCAACTTCGCCGATGTCGAATTCACCTGGCGCTGGGTTTCCATCAATCCGGTGGGCGCGGCGCTTTACGACAGCGGAGTTCGTTACTTGTCGACCGTCGGATTCCGCAGCTATGACGACGGTTGGCGCATCGTGGAACAAGCCATACCCAGCAGCCAGCCGATGGAGGACGCGCTCCACAACGCGCAACCGATATCACCGTAAGGAGCATAAACTGCCATCCCGAGCAACTCGCGGAAACCCTATGCGAAAATCTCCTATGCAACGATCCATCCTGCTTTTGTCATTCACATCTATTTTCTGCGCCGCGATCCTAGCCCACGCCCAAGCCGCAAAGCCCAAGCTCACTCTCGACGAGTTCTTCAACTCGGTGAGCTTCGACGCCGTGAGAGTTTCGCCCGATGGCAACTCCGTCGTCATCGGAGCCGAACGGGCCGACTGGGACCAGCAAATCTTCCGCAAAGAGCTCTGGCTCTATCGCACGGCATCCAGCAGTCTCGTGCCCTTGACGCAATCCGGGCACGACTCCGCGCCGCAATGGTCGCCCGACGGCCAGTGGATCGCCTTCCTCTCGGAACGCAAAGCCGAGGCTGCCGATCCCGACGCCGATGAAGGCAAGAAGAAAGACCGCAACAAAGGCGGCGCGCAGAAGGGCAAAAACAGAGACAAAGATAAAGACAAAGACGTGGCCCAGCTCTTTCTCATCTCGCCCAACGGCGGCGAGGCCATCGCCATCACCTCGGGCGATGAGGAAGTCCACGCCTTCGCCTGGTCCAGCGACTCGAAATCCATTTATTTCGCGACCCGTCAGCCCTGGACCAAGGACCAAACCGACGAACACAAGAAAGACTGGAAAGATACAATCCGCTACCGCGGCGATGAGCGTGGCGACCAAGTCTTCCGTCTAAATGTCGACGAAGCCCTCGCCCGCCACGCCGCTCTCGGCTCCAAAGAGGCTCCCGAGGCAGAAAAGAATTCCGGCGCCACGCCAGGAGCCGTCGCCATCGCCCGCACTCCGCTGCACATCGATCAACTCGCCATCACGCGCGACGGTCAACGGCTGGCCTTTTTGACATCGTCCGTGTCCGAGCGCCAGGAGAAAGTCGAAGACGTCGAACTCTTCCTCGTGAACCTGGCGAACGGCGCCGCAACCAACCCACCAGCAGAATCCGCACCCATCCGCCTGACCCGCAACGCGGCCGTCGAGATCGGCATGGAATGGGCTCCCGACAATCGCCATCTCTTCTTCCAGGTCAACCTCGGCTCGGCGGAAGGAAAGTATGAAGATCCGCAGCCGCGTCTTTACTGGGTCGACGCCGTCGACGTCTCGAACAGCAAGCTGGAGACCGATGCATCGGACAAACGGCAAGCCCAGCGCTGGTTCGCCGACTATCCCGGAGAAGTCGTCAGCTACACGTCGCTGCCCGACGGCTCCGTCCTCTGCGGCTGCCGCAACGGAACCGAAGTCGAGTTCGTCTCGCAAGCGAATCCCAAAGCTGCCATCGTCAAGCGCGAAGGATGGCACGGAGCCTACGAGCGTCCCGACGCCGCGCAAGAACAAAGCCCAGGCCAAAATAAAAGCCCGCGCATCGCCTTCGCCTACTCGGCAACGCAGCGGCCCACCGAGGTTTACCTGGCCGACGGAGTCGACAAACTGGCGCAAGCGCGTCCCATCACCGCATTCAACAAGCTCTTCACCAAGCGCGATCTTCCCCAAGCCAAGCCCTATCGCTGGACCTCCGACGACGGCACGTCCGTCGAAGGCTGGCTGATGTATCCGCCCGGAAAATTCGAAGCGAAGAATCTGCCCATGTTCGTCTTCATTCACGGTGGCCCGCAAGACGCCGACGGCGACCACTTCGAGGCCGACTGGTATCAATGGGATCGCCTCGCCGCCACCGCCGGATGGCTCGTCTTCGAGCCCAACTATCGCGGATCGACCGGCTACGGCGACAAGTTCGCGCTCCAGATCGTCCCTGAAATGGTTTCGCGTCCCGGCAAAGATATATTGACCGGCGTCGATGCGCTGGTGAAAGACGGCATCGCCGACGCGAATCATCTGACCATCGGCGGCTACAGCTACGGCGGATACATGACCAACTGGCTGATCACCCAAACCACGCGCTTCAAAGCCGCCGTCACCGGAGCCGGGGCCGTCGAAAACGTCGCCAACTGGGGCAACGACGACACCACCTTCGACGACGCCTATTTCCTGGGCGGATTGCCCTGGCAGGCTCCCGACCGCTATCGCAGCGAAGCCGCAATTTTCCAGATCGACAAAGTCCGCACCCCCACCCACATGGTCGCCGGAGCCGACGACGTCCGCGTAGCCGTGCTCGAAGACTACTTGCTGGACCGCGCTCTGCACGAGTTGAATATTCCAGCCGACTTACTAATTTTCCCCGGCGAAGGCCACTCGCTCGATAAAAATCCCTGGCACGGAAAAATCAAAGTCCGCGAAGAGCTGAAGTGGCTGGAGAAATATGGCGGCGTGAAAGCTGCGAACTAGCAGGACGTTTATTTTGTTTGTGTGGAGCGGGGCCCCCGCCCGCCCAACTCGGTTTGGGCGGGGCTCCAGTTCCACAAAGCGTAAGATTCGCATCGTCGGCAAAGGCCCTGAAATCAAAGCCTTACACGTTGCAAATGTCGGTTGCAAAACCGTCCCCCCAGTGCTACAAACGAATCAATGGACAAGGTTATCAGCGCCTACACCAGCCTCGAAGCCATGAAGTCCGACGAATATCGAGACTGGCAACGACTCCCCGCTCATGCACGCATGAGCGCGGTCGCTGAGATCACGCTTGCGGCGTACCAAATGAGGGAACCGGCACTCGATGTTCGACGACTTCAAAGAACTCTTGTCCATCTTCAACGCCCAGAAAGTTAAGTATCTGAATCAAAATCAGGGTCAAAGGCAGCGGGAGGGGGCGCCCGCTCTACACACCCACACAAATACAAACGGGGTTTATCTCGCGGATGCCTTTTGCAATTGCGCGATTTTCGCGTGCGGAGCGGATGCCTGGTAGCGGGCAATGCCCTGATACAGAGCTTCCGCGATTCGCTGGCGGTACGCGGCGCTTTGTAGGTTGTGCTCGTCCTCGGGACTGCTGACGAAAGAAATTTCGGTCAGAATGGACGGCATGATCGTGCCGGTCAGCACGACAAACGAGGAATCCTTGATGCCCCGGTCGCGAATGTCGGGGCTGTTCGCGGCCAAGGTGGAGTACAGCGCACGCTGGACGCTGGCTGCAAGCTTGCGCGAGTCCTCGATTTTTTCGTGCAAGCCTCCGGCGGAGATCGATACCGGCATCGGCTTGGGCGCGTTTCCAGCGTCGGGCCGTTCGATTTCCTGCGCGCCCGGAGCGGAAAACAGATTCGAGTAATACGTCTCCACGCCGCGCGCCGTTGTCGAACTGCTGTAGTTGGCGTGCACCGAGACGAACAGATCGGCCTGCGCCTGATTGGCGAAATCGGCGCGCTGCTCGAGCGGCAGATAGGTGTCGTCGCTGCGCGTGAACATTACATCCGAGCCGAGGCGCGCTTGCAGCAGCTTGCCCAGGCGCTGGGTCACGTCGAGCACGAGATCTTTTTCCAGCAATCCCTGGCGGCCAACGGTGCCCAGATCCCAGCCGCCGTGACCGGCATCGAGCACGATGCGAAACTTTGCGGTCTTCGTTGGCAAAGTCTTGGCCGGCAAAGTCCTAGCCGGCAAAGCGTTGGTTGGTAGAGCCTTTGCCGACAAAGATTGGTCCGGCGCCTTCGCCGCCAATGCCGCTACAGGAGCCGATTTCGCCGGGGTCGGCGACATATCCAAAGTGATTTCCATTGGGTTTGGAGCAGCCTTGCTCTGATTCGGTTGGCTCAGAGCAAACTTGTTTGCCGCCAATGTCTTCTCGCTGTCGCGCAGTTCGACTACCAGACGATACGGGTTCGACTCCATGCTGACGGAGAAATTCGATCCATCTTTGGTGTCGAGCACGATGCGGGTAACGCCCGCGACCGGTTGCGCGACGCGCACCCGCGAAAGCGATGGATCGCCTACGTCCATTGTCTTGCCATCCAGGTCCGGAGCGAGCACCGTGTCATGCAGATCGAAGTAAATCCGCTCTGGCGACATCAAACGATGCACTTCGTATGGAACCTGGTCTTCCATGTCGATGACGACCGTGCTTCCGACGGATGAAGACCAATGGCGCACGCCCATGACCTTGGGAAGCGCGGCCAATTTGTCTTCGGCGACGGCGGTGAGAGAAGCCGCGCCGGAACCGAACTGCGCGGGATTCATCAGGTTGTCGGAGACCGCGGGAGATTGACCATTGGCAGGAGGTGCAGGCGGGGTTGTGACCGCGGATGGCAGATCCGCTACATTTGGAACGAGGAGATTGGCGGCAGCTTTCGTGACCGCTGCTTTGCCATGAACCTGCATACCCCACCACGCTCCGGCGGAAAACAACGCGGCGATGGCCACCAGGCCCATGACCACGCTCAATCCGGGATGCGAGCTGCCGGCAAGAGACAGGCGTTGCAGAAATGGGAGCGAGAGCGAGGAAGACGGACGCGATTCGTCGGGCGTCGGCTCGGCGAGCGTCGCTTCGGCGAACATGGTCTCGGCGAACTCGAAAGACTGGTCTTCAAACAGGTCATCCGCAAGCTCGGGCGCAGGCTCAAGTAGCTCGATCAGGGCTGCTGAATTGGTATGCGGCAAGGCAGGTGTTGCCAGTTCAGGAACGGCAAGGGCTTCCGGCTGTTCGGGCTCGATTGGAGCGGTAAGAGTTGTGGCAAGTCCCGTCCCCAACGCGGATTCGTCCGCGATTTCGACTGGCGCTGGGTCGATGGCCACGGGCTCTGCCGCCGCCGCTTGCGTCCGCAGCAACTCGCCCGCCACATCGGAGAGCCAGTGGACGCGCCGATCTTGATCCTCGGGTTTGATGGCCGAAAGAACGAGCTCGGCGAACAGGTCGAGCGAACGAACATCGTCCTCGGTGAAAGCCCCGGGAGTTTTCGAAAATACCTGCAGCATGCCGAGTGGCTGCTGCCGGCCGCGCAAGGGAATCACAACGGTAGAGCGCGCGCCGAGTTGCCGTGCCAAGTCCAGTTTGAGGCGCTCGTCGATCGCACAATCGTCGCAGCGGAGAATGCGGCCCGTTTCCATACAGTCGTGCAGAAACCCGGATGCGCCGGCGAGGTGACTGGCGCGCTCGATGGCAAGCGACCCGGCAGCGGCGCGGCAGACCATTTCCGGGCGTTCTGCCTTCGCCGCTTCCGCCAGAGCAATCACGACGCCGTCGGCGCGGGTGATGGCGTAAACGCGGTCGCAGATCAGCTGTAGGACTTCGTCGAGGATGAAGCGTTCGGCTTCGAACAAATCGCGGTCGGAGGCGCGTCGAGTGGCCAGGCGCTGGTTTCGTATCTGCTTGTGGAAGCCGGAAAAGGCCAACAAAGCGTGCAGTGGCTCGCCGCGAACGACCGATTCGATGACGCGGTTTCCCTCCTGCAGCGGCAGACCATTTTCGGGAGCCGTCGCTGGCCAGTCCACTCGAGTTGTGTTGGCACTCATGGCGCAGTCAGGAGCGTGAAAAACCTGGATTCATCGTATCCGGCCTGTCTGGAAGGCGCATTGCGACTCTTGGTTCGTGGGGTTCTGGCCCAACTCACCAGCCGACGACGGACACAACTCCTATTGCAGCGTAATCGCCCATGGGTCTATGCCGCAATGTCCGATGGTACAGGCCCGAGTGGGACTTCGGTGTGCTGCCGACGGCACCGCCGGAGCGGGACTGGCAGCTACGACCTTTCAGATTTTGCACTTGGCCGCAATTCGGCCTAACCTTTAAGGAGCATGAAAAAGCAGCGCGGAAATGCGATGACGGATGACGCTGATCGGGGAAATGGCGCAACACCATTAACATTGAAGAGATCCAACTGGTGGAGGACTGCTGGATTTGTGGCCAGCGGCTTGGCGGGCGCAGCGGCCGTGGCAGCGTTCCGGGGATGCTGGCATGGCAAAATGAGCTGGCCAGTTTGCGCACAAGGATATTCTTATCAAGTCTGCCTGCGCTGCGGTGCCATTCGCCTTTTCAACGAGAGGACTTTCAGTTCCTACGGTCCGTACCGCAACGACCTGGATGAACTCATCGCCTGGGAAAAGTCCACGAACCCGGAATCCGATCCTCGGGCAAACGTGGGGTCCACGACGCCATGACGGCCAAGTGGACGCGATCCACCGGTTGCTAACGATGGGACGCTTCGGCCGGTTGGCTCTGGGTCTTGTACCACTCCACCGTCCGGCGCAAGCCGTCTTCAAAGTTCACCAGAACTTTGTAACCCAGATGCTTTTGCGCCTGCGAGATGTCGGCCAGCGAGTGTTTGATGTCTCCGCCACGCTCCAATGCATACTGGATGCTGCCGTTATAGCCGGTGAGGGGTTTCATGGCCTGGAAGGTTTCATTCAGCGTGATGCGCCGTCCGGTGGCGCAGTTAAAGACACGGCCCGCGCACTCGGCTGCCGGCGCGGAACAGGCCAGCAGATTGGCCGATACCGCGTTGTCGATGTAGGTGAAGTCGCGGCTGGTCTCGCCATCGCCGAAGATGGTGGGCTGCTCCCCGCGCAGCATCTGGAGGCTGAACTTTGCGAGCACGCCGGAGTAGGGCGAAGAAGGATCCTGCCGCGGGCCGAAAATATTGAAGTAACGGAGGCAAACGGTTTCGAGGCCGTAGCAGCGGTAGAACGAAATCATGTAGAGTTCGCTCGCCAGCTTCGCCACGGCGTAAGGCGAGATGGGGTTCGGCGTCATCGCCTCATGTTTCGGTAAGGTCGGAGTATCTCCATAGGCCGAAGACGATGCGGCATACACCACGCGTTTCACCTTCGCATCGCGCGCCGCAACCAGCACGTTGACCGTGCCATCGACGTTGGCGCGGTTGCTGCCGAGCGGGTCCAACACCGATTTTGGCACCGACGGAATCGCCGCCTGATGCAGCACGTAATCGACGCCCGCGCACGCCTTGTGCATGGCATCCAGATCGAGCAGGTCGGCCTCGCGGAAGTCCATCCGACCGAGCACTTCGGTCAGGTTCTCGCGCCTGCCAGTGGAAAAATTATCGATGCCGCGGACCTCGTCGCCTCGCTCCAAAAGCGCGCGCACCAGCGAAGACCCAATGAAGCCGGCGGCGCCCGTCACCAGAAATTTAGCCATAGCCCCTTAATCATAACGGATGGACGCTCGCGCATCGCGCGATACCCGGCACGAGCGTAACCTTCGCCCTGGAAGACGCTTTAGACCGGTGGAAATAGCGACAGAGAAGCCCGAATCTGGGCCCACAGTTCGTCCTTGCCTGCGCCTGTTTTGGCCGAAAACGCCACGATGGGAACGCCGCCATAGGCTTCGCCGAGCGCGCGCATCGTTTGCGCCAGTTGGTTGCCTGAAAGCCGGTCGCACTTGGTGGCAACGAGTGCATACGGCCGTTCTTTGGACGTCAGGAATTCCAGCAGATTGCCGTCACTTTCCTGGGGAGGAATATTGGCGTCGACCAGCACCAAACACAGCGCCAGGCTGGAGCGCTGGTGGAGGTAGGGATCCACAAACCGGGCCCAGTCGTCCGAGATTTCGCGCGAGATTTTGGCGTAACCGTATCCCGGGAGGTCGGCGAAAAGCATCTCGGGCCGCGGTTGCCCCGCTCGCCGGACCTCATAAAAATTGATGCTCCGTGTGCGTCCGGGAGTGTTGCTGGTGCGCGCCAGTTTCGCGCCCACCAGCGTATTGATCAGGCTCGACTTCCCGACGTTCGAGCGTCCGAGAAACGCGATCTCCGGCACTCCGGGGGGAGGGAAGTGCATCAGGTCGCTCGCCGAGAGCATGAATCGCGCCAGAATTCGCATAGAGACAGTTTCCAGTGTTTGGGCCGCGCATGGCAAGCGCACGGAGAAAATAAGTTGGCAGAGTAGAGGCTCGCTATAGTCCAAGCGGGCGTGCGGCTAAAGCCGGCTGTGGGAACAAGCCAGTGATCACAGCGGTGAACCGCTGCGCCACCTAAAATCAACACCCGCGGGCGACGTCGCCCGCGCGACACGAAATCGAGTGCAAAATCACTGATTCCGTTTCAGGATACGCCGTATGTTTCTTTTCCCGTGCAGAACGGCGACGACCTGAAGGGGAGACGTCTCGGGCCGGTAAACGACGGTGTAGTTGGGATAACGCGTGAGCGTCCAGAAGCGCAGCGGACGGCTGGTGAGGTCGGAACGGGTATGGCCGCGCATGGGAGCCTCGGCAACGAACGCACAAGCATCATAGATAGCCTGTTCCACGCGGTTGGCGGTCTCTTCCGAGTCGCTGTCACCGGCGATGTAGGACCAGATGTCAAAAATATCGGACTTGGCGAGCGGCGTTAGAGAATAAACGCTCATTGTTTAGGCGCGCGGTTTGGACGCACGCTCTTGACGCCAGTTGTCTTTCATCCCCTGAATTTCACAGCGGGCCTGCGCACCGTCGATGAGTTCGCCGCGCTCGGCCTGCAAGAATCCTTCCTCGATATGGGCCGTCAAGGCCCGCCGTTCCTCGTTGGTCCAGCTTTCCTCGGCGTCCTGAGCTTCAAGAGCGCGGCGGAAGACATCTTCGACGTCGGCATAACCTCCGCTGGAAAGGCGTTTGTTGACTAGCGACTCAAGGTCGGGGGGTAGGTTGACTTGCATGGGCGGTTCTCCCTTCTCGCTTTCAGCGTAGCCGCTGCGACGTCATTCCATTCTACTGCCGGGCCTTTACTGTCTCGCCGTAGGAATCTCACCTGCGGGAGGCGTGGCGATGGGGGCCATCGTCTCAGCTTCGGAGGGTACCTGCGGCAGCGGGCCTTCGAGGGCGACGGCGAGGACTTGATCCATGTTGTCGACGAAGTGGAGCTTCATCGCGGTGCGCAGGTTTTCGGGGACCTCGGCCACGTCCTTTTCGTTTTCCAGCGGCAGGATTACTTCGAACAATCCGGCGCGATGGGCGGCTAGAAGTTTTTCTTTCAATCCGCCGATGGGCAGGACTTTGCCGCGGAGGGTGATTTCGCCGGTCATGGCGATGTCGCGACGAACAGGAATCTTGGCCAGCGCGCTGGCCATTGCGGTGGCCATGGTGATGCCGGCCGAGGGGCCGTCCTTTGGGATTGCGCCCTCGGGTACGTGCAGGTGAAGGTCCACGTTGCGATAGAACTCGCGGGTGAGGCCCAGAGCCTGGGCGCGCCCGCGGATGTAGCTGAGCGCGGCCTGCGNNCGGTCATGGCGATGTCGCGACGGACTGGAATCTTGCTCAACGCGCTGGCGAGAGCGGTGGCGATGGTGATGCCGGCGGAGGGTCCATCTTTCGGAATCGCGCCTTCGGGCACGTGCACGTGAATGTCGAGGTTGCGGTAGAAGTCGCGGGGCAGTCCCAGGCGCAAGGCTCGGGAACGAATGTAGGACATGGCGGCCTGCGCCGATTCCTGCATTACGTCGCCGAGTTTGCCGGTTAAGGTGAGCTTGCCTTTGCCGTCGACCACGGTGGCTTCGGTCGAGAGGATGGAGCCGCCGACTTCGGTCCAGGCGAGGCCGGTGACCAGGCCGATTTCGCTCTTCTCGTGGGCCAGCGTGTCGCGGAACTTGAGCACGCCGAGATAGTCGCCGATTTTTTCGGGTTCGATCGCGGCCGCGAAGTTCGCGCCTTCTTTGACCACCTTGCGCGCGACTTTGCGGCAGACGTTGCCGATTTCGCGCTCCAGGTTGCGGACGCCCGCTTCGCGCGTGTAGCCGCGAATCATCTGGCGGAGCGCATCGTCGGGGAACTGGACGTTTTTCTCCGTCAGCCCCGCCTGCGCCATCTGCTTCTTGACCAGGAACTGCTTCGCGATCTCGACTTTTTCCGGCTCGGTGTAGCCGTGCAGGCGCAGCACTTCCATGCGATCCTGCAGCGCGGGCGGAATGGTGTGCATCACGTTGGCGGTGGCTACGAAGAAGACCTGCGAGAGGTCGTACTCGACGTCGAGGTAGTGATCGACGAACATGAAATTCTGTTCGGGATCGAGCACTTCGAGCAGCGCCGCCGAGGGATCGCCGCGGAAGTCCATCGACATTTTGTCGACTTCGTCGAGCATGAAGACCGGGTTCTTGGTGCCGGCTTTCTTCATCATCTGGATGATCTGGCCGGGCATGGCTCCGATGTAGGTGCGGCGATGGCCGCGGATTTCCGCCTCATCGCGCACGCCGCCGAGCGACATGCGGACGAACTTGCGGCCGGTCGCTTTGGCGATCGACATTCCCAGCGAAGTTTTGCCTACGCCGGGAGGCCCGACGAAGCAGAGAATCGAGCCCTTGGGATTTTTCACCAACTGGCGGACGGCGAGAAATTCGAGGATGCGCTCCTTGATTTTCTCCAGGCCATAGTGATCTTCGTTCAGAGTTTTCTCGGCGCGCGTGATGTTACGGATTTCCTTCGAGCGCTTCTTCCAGGGGACGGCGAGAAGCCAGTCGAGATAGTTGCGAGAAACGGTGGACTCGGCCGACATGGGCGGCATGGCTTCCAGTTTCTTGAGTTCCTGGATCGCCTTGTCGCGGACTTCTTTCGGCATGCCCGCGGCATCGACTTTCTTTTTGAGTTCGTCGAATTCGCTTTTTTCGCCGCGGCCGAGTTCCTTCTGGATGGCTTTGATCTTCTCGTTGAGGTAATACTCTTTCTGCGCTTTTTCCATCTGCCGCTTGACGCGCGACTGGATGGTGCGGTCCATGTTGAGCTTTTCGATCTCGACGTCGAGCACGTCGCCGATGCGGTTCAGGCGTTCGGCGGGATCGAAGATTTCGAGCAATCCCTGCTTTTCTTCGATGGAGAGTTGCAGGTTGGCGGCGATGGTGTCGGTGAGTTTCGCCGGATCTTCCATGCGCACGGCGGCGATCATGGTTTCGTAGTTGAGCGACTGGCAGAGCTTCACATATTGCTCGAACAGGCCAGTGACGCGCTGCATGCCGGCTTCGATCTGGGGTGTGGTCTCGGTGGCATAACGGGCGACGCGTACGGTGGCTTGCAGATAGCCGTCGGTCTCGGTAACGCCAAGGATCTTGCCGCGCTCGATGCCCTCGACCAGGACTTTGATGTTGCCGTCGGGGAGCTTCAGGCTCTGCACGATGTTGACGATGGTGCCGACCTGNNCGGACGCTCGATTCCCGGCCCACGACGAACGGGGTCATCATGTAAGGAAAGATGACCACGTCCCGAATGGGCATCATGGGCAGCTTCTTGCTCTCGAACTTTTCTTTGGAACTGGGGTTCGACAACGCGGTCTCCCGTCTCGGTTTTTGGTTGCTAGTCGTTGGTCGTCAGTCATTGGCCCCCAGTCGTTTCGCCATTTCGGTTTCGCGAACGACTAGAGACTGACGACCAGCGACTATTCTAGCTTGCCGCTTTTTCGATCATGGCCAGCGAGACGTTTCGCTTCTCCACCATCTCGCGAGTCACTTCAAATTCCTTGACCTTCTTCTGGCTGGGCAGGCTGTACATCAGTTCGAGCATGAGCTCTTCCAGGATCATACGCAAGCCCCGGGCGCCGACCTTTCGGGCCATGGCCTGGCGCGCGATGGCGCGGTTGGCGTCTTCGCTGAACTTCAGCCGTACGTTCTCGAACTCGAACAGGCGCTGGTACTGCTTCACAATGGCATTCTTGGGACGCGTCAGGATTTCGACCAGCGCATTTTCGTCGAGTTGCTGCAACACGCCCATGACCGGCAAGCGCCCGACAAACTCTGGGATCAGGCCGAACTTGATCAGATCCTCGGGCTGGGCTTCGGAGACCATTTCAAAGTTGCGCTTCGAGGAGGCAACCGTCTGCTCGGTTTCCTCTTCCGCTCCCGTGCGGAAGCCGAGAGCCTTCTTGCCCAAGCGCCGCCCGATGATCTTTTCCAGGCCGACAAAAGCGCCGCCGCAAATGAACAGGATGTTCGTGGTATCGACGGGCGTAAATTCCTGATGCGGATGCTTGCGTCCGCCTTGCGGCGGGACGTTGGCAATCGTGCCTTCGAGGATCTTGAGCAAGGCCTGCTGCACGCCTTCGCCCGAGACGTCGCGGGTGATCGATGGGTTCTCGTCCTTGCGCCCAATCTTGTCGATTTCGTCGATGTAGATGATACCGGTCTGGGTGCGGCTGACGTCGCCTTCGGCTGCCTGCAGGAGCTTGAGGATGATGTTCTCGACGTCTTCGCCGACGTAGCCGGCTTCGGTGAGCGTCGTGGCATCAACGATCGCGAAGGGCACATCGAGCATGCGGGCGAGGGTTTGCGCCAGCAGCGTCTTGCCGGTTCCGGTCGGCCCGATCAGCAGGATGTTCGATTTGGTCAGTTCGACGCCATCGCCGGTGCGCTGGCGGTTCATGTAGATGCGCTTGTAGTGGTTGTAGACGGCGACGGCCAGCTTCTTCTTGGTCTGTTCCTGCCCGATGACGTACTCGTCGAGGAAGGTTTTCACTTCCTGAGGCTTGGGCAACTGGTTCGGAACCGCAGCCGAAGGAGTGGTAGAGCGGTCGTCTTCGAGAATGGAGTTGCAAACGGCGACACACTCGTCGCAGATGTATGCCCGGGGATAGTCGCTCGGAGACGAGATCAGCTTGGCGACCGCGTCCTGCGACTTGTGGCAGAACGAACAGCGCAACATCTCATCGGAGCCCGATCTGGTTTTCACTCGGCCTTACTCGCTTTCTGGTACTCCAGCCGCCTTAATGGCTGACCATGGCTAACCCACCCTAACGTCGCAAAAACCGCGACGTTAGGATGGGGCACCCGCTAGCGGATTATCTCGTCTTATAGATGATATCGTCGATGATTCCGTATTCCTTGGCCTGCTGCGAATTCATGATGAAATCGCGTTCCACGTCCTTCTCCACTTTATCCAGCTTCTGGCCGCTGTGCTTGGCCAGTAACTGATTAGTAATCTCGCGCATGCGCAGAATTTCGCGGGCATGAATGTCGATGTCGGTCGCCTGGCCCGACAATCCGCCCATGGAAGGCTGGTGGATCAGGATGCGGGAATTGGGCAGCGCGAGGCGCTTTTTGGCCTGGCCTGCCGAAAGCAGCAATGCCGCCATGGAGGCCGCCTGGCCGATGCAAATCGTGGTGACGTCGTTCTTTACGTACTGCATCGTGTCGTAGATGGCCATGCCCGCCGTGATCGATCCGCCCGGCGAGTTGATGTAGAGCTGGATGTCCTTTTCCGGGTCTTCCTGCGCCAGGAACAGCATTTGCGCGATCACCAGGTTGGCGATGGTGTCATCAATGGGAGTGCCAATGAAGATGATATTGTCGCGGAGCAGGCGGGAATAAATGTCATAGGCGCGTTCGCCTCGCCCGGTCGATTCGATCACCATCGGTACCAGCATCATTTGTCCTTCCTTGGAACTGGAATTGGAGTTCACGTTCACCCTTTCCACACTCCTGCCCAGAGGCCGTGGTCGTCGCTCAGGGGAGGTTCGAAATGGTCCGCGTCATAATTACGCGGACTGGTGATACAGAAATTCGAGGGTCTTCTCGTTGCGGATTCTTGTTCGTATCCTATCGAGCCCCCCATCGCGTGTCAAACGAGCGCGTACTGCTTCCGACGTCTGTTTGGACTGCCGGGCCAGCGATTCCAGTTCGTGGTTCAACTCTTCGTCGCTGACCTGAACGTTTTCTTCCTCGGCCACTCTTTCGAGCAGCAGAGCAGCCTTTACATCGTGAATCGCCTGTTCGCGCTGGCCCGCGCGCAGACGGTTCAAATCCATCTTCTTCATCTGTTCGGCGGTCAAACCCTGCGCCGCCAGCGCGCGCAGTCCCCGCTCCAGCCGGATGTCGATCTGTTGCTCGATCAAAGAATCGGGAACCTCAAAATCATTGCGCTGTATCAGTTCGCCCACCAGCTTTTCCTTGGCGGCGTGTTCCGCTTCGTGCTTGCGTTCGGCTTCCATCTGCTCGCGAATCGCCTTGCGCAGGTCGTCCACGGTTTGGAACTCGCCCAAGGTCTTCGCGAACTCGTCGTTCAGTTCCGGCAGGCTCTTCTGCTTGATCGCCTGCACCTTCACGACATAGGTGAAGGTCTTGCCGGCCAGGCGCTTGTCCTGGGTATCGGCGGGATAGTTCACGTCGAAGGTGCGTTCGTCGCCGGCATTGGTGCCGCGCAGGTGCTGGGTGAATTCCGGCATGGTGTTCTGCCCCGCGATTTCGACCAGCACCTCATCCATGTGTACGGGTTGGCCTACGTCGGTTTTTGCTTCGGCGGTCTTGGGTTCGCGTTTCGGAGTGCCATCGAGCGAGACCTGGGCAAAATCGCCGTCGGCGAGGGCGCGTCCCTCGATCGGATTGAAACTGGCGCTGCGCTCGCGCAGATCTTCGAGAGCTTTCTCCACGTCCGCCTCGGAGACTGCAATTTCGGGCTTTTCGGCACGCAATTCCTTGTAGCCCGACAGCTTGATTTCCGGCAGCACTTCGAACGCGGCTTTAAAACGCAACGGTTCGCCGTCGTGCAGGTGCAGGTCGGTCACACGTGGTTGCGACACGGGATGCAGGCTGAGCCGGTCGGCCTCCTGCTTGAAGAAGCGCGGAATGAGCGCCTCGACCATATCGGTCTTGATCTCTTCGGAAAAACGCTGGCGAATAATCGACGCCGGAACATGGCCGCGGCGAAAGCCGGGAATGCGCGCCACCTTCTGATATTTCTCGATTAGCGAGTTGGTCTGGCGGTTGACCTCATCGACGGGGATCTCAACCTCGATCTCGCGCTTGGTGCCGCTTTTCGCCGGGCTTTCCGGGGTCGCGTTTTCCTTGATATCAGTGGGGCTCACAGTGACCTTTCCACAGCGGCTGCGGCTGCGGAGCCGGTAAGAAATTGCTCCGCTGCGACACCTACGCCACAAGGTTGAGTGTAAAGACTCTGGAAGAGCAACGTCAAACGGCGGAGGGGGTTGTCCTACCCACTAAAGTAACGAGGGTCACTTGTGTGGCGCGGACGCCCTGGTCCGCGAAAAGCGCGCAGTGAAAATACGTTTCGGGGCTAGCGGTGTTGTGGTCACAAAGGAAAGCAAAGGCAACCGTAAAAGCAGCGGACAAGAGTGTACCTCTACACAAACCAATACAATGAAGGCGAATGCCCGTCCCAACCTGGCTCAAGGTTCTGAATGGCGAAGTCGTCGCCTGCACGCGCTGTCCGCGCCTCGTGGAATATCGAGAGCGCATCGCGCGCGAGAAGCGCCGCGCCTACCGCGACCACGAATATTGGGGCAAGCCCGTTCCCGGCTTCGGCGATCCTCATGCTCGCGTGCTCGTGCTCGGACTTGCTCCCGGCGCCCACGGCTCGAATCGCACTGGGCGTCCGTTCACGGGAGACGCTTCCGGCAACTTCATGTACCCGGTTCTGCACGAAACTGGATTTGCCAGTCAGCCCACCGCGACTGCACGCGACGACGGCCAGGTACTGACCAATCTCTTCATTACCGCGGCTGCCCGCTGCGCGCCACCGGACAACAAGCCACTCCCCGAGGAACTGGCCAATTGCGCTCCGTTTCTGGATCGCGAGATCGAAGGACTGAAAGAATTGCGCGTGGTGGTTGCCTTGGGAAGAATCGGGTTCGAGGCTTACCTCAATTATCTAAAGCGAAAGGGCCTGATCGCGAGCAAGCGCGAGTATGAATTCCGACACGGCGCGGAGTATGCGATGCCGGATGGGCTCGTCCTGCTGGCGACCTATCATCCTTCAAATCAAAACACGAACACCGGCAAGCTGACGCGGCCGATGTTCGTGAAGATCTTCGAGCAAGCAAGGCGGCTGGCGGAGCGGGGACGAGGCGGCGAAACGTCCGCTCTGAACGACCTTCCCTAATTCGGCTACCTTAGCTTCGTCATCGTCACCTCAACCTGAAACTGCCGCTTC
>PLUW01000123.1 GCA_003162935.1 Acidobacteriaceae bacterium | reverse complement strand
GCGCGACAACATGAAGTTCGACCTGCGCGATTGCGTGCAGCGGGTGCATAACTTCGCGATTGTCGACGAGGTCGATTCCATCTTGATCGACGAGGCGCGTACGCCGCTGATTATTTCTGGTGCCAGTGAAGAGTCCACCGATAAGTACTACAAAGTGAACCGCATTATTCCGAAGCTCGAAAAGGGCGAGGAAATCGATACGGCGCCGGGCGAGCCGAAGATCATGACCGGCGACTATGTGGTCGACGAAAAACACCGCAACGTTACAGTAAGCGACGACGGCTGGGAGAAGGTTGAAAAGCTGCTGGGCATCGGCAACATCGCCGATCCGGAAAACTGGGCGTTGAAACATCACGTCGAAACCGCCGTCAAAGCGCATGCGCTTTACAAGAAAGACGTCGAGTACGTGGTGAAAGATGGCGAAGTGCTGATCGTCGACGAGTTCACCGGACGCCTGATGCCGGGTCGGCGCTGGTCCGACGGTCTNNTCACCTTCCAGAATTATTTCCGCATGTATAAGAAGCTGGCGGGCATGACGGGCACGGCGGAAACCGAAGCTCCCGAATTTGACAAGATCTACCGGCTCGAAGTCATCGTCATTCCTACGAATCGCACGCTGCTGCGCAAAGAGAATCCGGACATTGTTTATCGCACGGAGAAAGAGAAGTATTTCGCTGCCGCGGACGAAATTCAGCGCCTGCACGACAGCAATCAGCCGGTGCTGGTCGGCACTACTTCGATTGAAAAGTCGGAGCGGCTTTCGGAGTTGCTAAAGAAGAAGGGAATCAAGCACGTCGTCCTGAACGCCAAGTATCACGAGCGCGAAGCCGAAATCGTGGCGCAGGCGGGACGCAAGGGGATGGTCACGATCGCCACGAATATGGCGGGCCGCGGCACCGATATTCTTCTTGGCGGCAACGCGGAATTCATGGCCAAGCAGGAGTGCGTGAAGAAGGGAATCGCGCAGCCGATTCGCGCCGCGCAGGGCAAGATCGAAGCCGAGATCGACGATTCGAACCGCACCGTTTGGTATTACGCTGGGAATGAGTACGCGGTTCCGACCGACCAGTGGAACGAGATCTTCACGCGCTACAAGGCCGACACCGATCAGGAACATCGCGAAGTCATCGAGGCTGGCGGCTTGCACATCTTTGGTACTGAGCGCCACGAAGCGCGCCGCATCGACAATCAATTGCGCGGGCGCGCGGGGCGGCAGGGCGATCCTGGTTCGTCGCGCTTCTATTTGTCGCTCGAAGACGATCTGATGCGCATCTTCGCCAAGGAGTGGGTTTCGAACCTGCTGCAACGCCTCGGTATGGAAGAAGGTGTACCCATTGAATCGCGGATGATCACGCGGCGAATCGAAGTCGCGCAGAAGGCTGTCGAAGGCCAGAACTTCGAGTCCCGCAAACACCTGCTCGAGTATGACGATGTGATGAACAAGCAGCGCACTGCGGTCTACGGGTTGCGGCGGCGTCTGCTCGAAGGCCTTGACCAGAAGGACCTCATTGTTGAGGATTACGTTTCCGGAATTCTCGGCGACATTTTGGAGCGGCATTGCCCGGCCAAGGAACACCTAGCGAACTGGGATCTCAAGGCTCTGAAAGATGCGATCTTCACGCGCTTTGGAGTGGACATCTACGCCGAGGGACTCAAGCCAGAACAGATGAACCGCCAGGAACTGGGCGACGCAATTTTTGAAAAGCTCAAAGAGCGGTATGACTCGAAAGAGAAGTTGATCGGCGCGGAGGCCATGCGCTATCACGAGCGCATGATCATGCTGAGCGTGATCGACGGGCAGTGGAAAGATCACCTGCTCTCAATGGATCACCTGAAAGAAGGCATCGGCCTGCGCGGCTATGGACAGCACGATCCTCTGGTCGAGTACAAGCGCGAGTCCTTCGACATGTTCGAAGAGATGATGCAGCGCTTTCAGGAAGAGACGGTGCGGTATCTCTACTTGATGCAGATCATGGAGCGCCCGCCGGAGCCGGCGATGCGGCCGAATGGTGGCGGTCCAGACGAGTTGGCCAGCCAAGCTCCCGATGCCGGCGTACCCGCAGTCATCACTGGCGGTCGCGGCGGCAACGGGCGGCCGCGGCAGGTCGCGACCTCGGTGGATGAAATCGAAGAAGCCTTTCAGCGGAAGAAAAAGAAAGAACTGGAACAGGCGCGCATGGCCGGGGCGGGCGATCAACAGGTTCAGCAGATTGTTCGTTCGGGAGAAAAAGTCGGGCGCAACGATCCGTGCCCTTGCGGAAGCGGCAAGAAGTATAAGAAGTGCTGCGGCGCCTAACGTCGTTTTGATTTCTTGCGGATCGCTTTGAAAGTCATCTCCGTTGCCGAGCTGCGAGTGCGGCGCTTCCATTCGAAAAACATCGGTGCGTAGGTCTGCGTGATGTAGTCGCTTGGGGCGATACCTAGGGCCCGCGCGGTGCGGTCGATCCAGCGCGGCGATCCTTCGATCTCGCCGAAATCTCCAATTGGAGTCTCATCCAGCACGACGTGGCCCTTGCCGTCGCTCCATTCGGCGCGATACTTTTCGTAGCGAAAGGTGGGCTCGAAGCCGAGCGCGCGCAGAATGGCGTCCATTTCCTGTCCGTCCTCCACACGTGTTTCCACTTCAACCCGCACCTTGTGGCGTCTGTCCTCGCTTTTCGCCTTGTGCGTTAGCACCCACGCCTCGCCATACTTGCGCAAGCGCAGCATTTCGCCCCGCTTGAGCAGCTTCTGGCCGGGCAGGTCGTAGAGTAAGTTCATTTCGTGGGTGGAGCGGGTGATCCGCTCGAAGCCGGCCTGCTTCAGGGCTCGAGTAAGCGCCGCTAAATCTTCGATTCGAAATTTGATTTCGATTTCTTTCGGCATGGCACAAGTCCCTTACGGCTTCGGCTCGACCTCGGGCTCCCGCTTCTGACGACGGAACCAGCTCATGTGCGGCAGGTCGCGCTCCACTTTGCGCCGATTCGCGATCAGTTCGGCGGTGATCGAGACGGCGATTTCCTCTGGAGTGATGGCGCCGATATCCAGTCCGATCGGAGCGTGAACGCGGTCGAACAGGCGCCCGGGCAGACCCTCCAGCTGCAGCTCTTTGAAGATGGTGATGGTCTTTCGTTTGGATCCAATCATGCCGACGTAGCGCGCTGGCGTCTGCACGGCCCAGCGCAGCATTCGCATATCGTCGCGGTGGCCACGCGTGACGATCACAATATACGAGTATTCGCTGGGCGTGAGCTGTGCGGCAGCCTTTTCGAAATCCTCGGCGATCACCTGGTGAGCTTCGGGGAAGCGTTCACGGTTGGCGAAGGCTTCGCGATCATCGATCACGGTAACGTCGAATCCGGCGAGGCGCGCCACCTGGTAAAGACTGGCGGCCACGTGACCGGCTCCAAAAATATAAAGATCGGCCGGAGGCATAATCGGCTCGACGAAAATCTCAAGCGTTCCTCCGCAGACCAGGCCAGCATCGTACTTGGGATCCTGATTCAGATCGAAGGTCATGGTGCGCGGCTTCTCCGATTCCATCACTTCGCGCGCGGCTTGCCACACCTCGGCCTCAACGCAGCCGCCGCCGATGGTTCCGACGATCGAGCCATCGTCGCGCACCAGCATCTTCGCGGTCTTGAACGAAGGAATCGAACCGCGGACGTTGACGATGGTGGCCACGGCTCCGCGGCGCCCGTCCTTTCGCAGGCGGACTATTTCCTCATAGAGATCCATGGGTTTGATTATCGGAGGATGGCTGGGATCGGTCAATGCGCTGAGCAAATCAAGCCGCAGAAGACGAAAGTCATGATCCTTTTCTCTCCATCAAGTACGACTCTTTGTACCCCAGATAGTTCTCGGCGTAGCGGAGAATGGTCTCTTCGTCTTTCTCTTCGAGACGGCGGTGGAATTTTCCGGGGGAGCCCATCCAGAGGGAGTTGGGTTCGACGATGGTCTTCTCCGGGATCAGGGTGCCGGCGGCGATGATGGAACCCGATCCAATCACGGCGCCGTTGAGAATAATGACGCCCATTCCGATGAGGCACCGCGCTTCGACGGTGCATCCGTGGAGGATCACATTGTGCCCCACGGTGACGTAGTCGCCGACATAGACACCGTATTGCTCTTTCATGCCGTGAAGAATGCAGTTGTCCTGAATATTGGAGTAGTGGCCGACCCGGATCTGATGCACGTCGCCGCGAAGAACGGCGTTCATCCAGACGCTGGAGTGTTCTCCCAGGATGACGTCGCCGATGAGCTGAGCGGAGTCGTCGATGTAGGAAGTGTCGGGAAATTTGGGCGTGACGCCTTTGTAGGAACGGATCATAGGTTTGAGTCGGGCTTGGTTCGGGTTGAATTGCTAACAAAAAACATATCATGGAGCGATTCCTTACGTCAGGCTGGCGATTGCTCACCCTGAATGGCGGGTTCGGTCGCGCGAAGGAAGCGATATAATGTTGCGATTTCGCGGCTTGATCCCCAGATGCAACGGAGGCCCCTTGCCCTTGACGCTTGAAACACGCGAGGTTGGACGCGTCACCATTGTGCACTGCAACGGACGAATCATTGCCGGCAAGGAGAGCGAATCCTTGCGCGCGCATGTGGCCTGGGTGTTGCGCGACCGCCGGTCCATCGTGCTGCACCTCGGCGACGTCGGTTTCGTGGACAGCAGCGGCCTCGGCACCATGGTCCGCGCTCTGACCAGCGCCCGCCAGGTACGTGGGGATCTGAAACTCTGCAACGTGCCGGACTTCGTGCTCAAGGTTCTGGAGATGTCGCGTTTGACGTCAATCTTCGAATCGCACGAATCGGAAGAGAAAGCCGTCGCTGCCTTTTATCGCCCGGGAGCCCGCACCGACGCGCCGGTCCCGATCGGCCGCAGCGTTCTGTGCCTCGACTCGAATGCCGACGTGCTTGCCTACTTGCGCGAGCTATTGCGCGGCGCCGGGTACGACGTGCAGACCAGCGGCCGCATTAGCGACGCTCTGATCCTGATGCGTGTCACGCGCTTCGACCTTTTGTTGGCAGGCCCCGGCCTGGTTCCTTCCGCGACCACGCCGCAAGCCTTCCGCGACGCTTGCGCGAAGCTTCCAGTAGTCGAACTGGGCAGCGAGTTTTCCACCAGCCATGCCGGGGAAGCCGCCGCTGGATTGCTGGAGACGATGGCGGCGCGGCTCGACTCGAAGAGCGCGTGACGCGCAGGCAGGGCGTCCAGAGAATGGTACGACTAGAGAATGGTACGACGATGAGAGCGTCTGATTTTCGCCGGATTGCTTTGAGCCTCGAAGGCGCAGACGAAGGCTCGCACATGGGTGCGGCTGACTTCCGCGTGGGAGGCAGGATTTTCGCCACGCTGGCGTCCGAAAAACAGGGCTACGGCAACTTGATGCTTACGCCGGAACTGCAGCAGGAATTTGTCCAGGAGTTGCCGGAGGTCTTTCTGCCCATTCCCGGCGGATGGGGAAGGATGGGAGCGACCCATATTCGACTGGCGAAAGCGAGCGAGGATGTACTCGCTGGCGCCCTGCGCGCCGCGTGGAAACTGCGTGTCGAAAAGAATGCGGGGACGAAGAAGAAGCGCGCCTCGAAGCGCCAGTAGATGGACGGAGAATCGCTGCGCCCGCGGCTTTCGATGGTCGTTTTGGGTGGTGCGAATCGATTGTGGCAGTGAAGACCTTAGGGTTATTGTTTCGCTTCCCGGTCCAACCCATAGAAGTAATAATCCGCAGTGTAGGCGCTCTTCGTTTCGGTTCCACGGTGAGCCTCGTCGCATCCCTTTGCTGGCGGATTCCCGTCATGGGTGTTGATGCGTTGTATGGTTGTCACGCCCGCGAGCAGACCGTTTCCAGTATGACCGACTGCCTTCACCAGTAACCATGGAATGGAGTTGGAATCGTCAGAATCTGCGTGAGCCAGGACTTTGCCCGTGACTTCGCTGCCATCCGTTAGCTTCCATGAGGGGCCGGCGAAGTGGCTTCCAATGACATTACCCTTTTGATCTTTCAGTTCTGCCTCGGGCGCTTTGAGGGTCCAAGTGAATTTGCCGTCTTCGCCGGGTTGGCAGGTATAGATTTGCGATCCGGAGGCGTGCGCGGCCAAAACGGCTTCTTCGCCGGGGACCGCCTGAATTGCATCCGGAACTTTGGGTCGAGGTATCTTCTGCGCACTGGCCGCCCGGAGGCCGACGCAAGCTCCCAGGATGACGAAGCCCATGAGCAACGCCCGGGTTCTTGCAAGTGCATGCATCGCGTGATTGTAGCAGGCCAGGAAAAGCGCTCAACCATTTCGGCGTCGTGCGATTGCGTCGTCCCTTTGCGCAGCGCCCTCCTGTACAATTTGCCAGAATGAAAATGCTGGGGAAAGTCGGTGCGATCCATTGGATTCTGTCGCTTTGGATCTTGCTGGGCGCGTCGGCGTGGGTTGCCGCCGAACCTGTCGATTCTCTGCATGCCAACAACTATGTCAACGATTTTGCCGGCGTCCTGGATGCGGCTACCCAGGCGCGGTTGAACGATCTTTGCCAGCAGGTGGATCAGAAGGCGCACGCGCAGATTGCGGTAGTCACTGTGAAGTCGCTGGGTGGGCAGGATCCTGCGACTTACGCCGTCGCGCTCTATCAGAAGTGGGGGATCGGGTCGAAAGGGAAGGATCGCGGAGTGCTGATCCTGCTGGCGACCGACGATCACAAGTATTGGACCACGGTGGGATACGGGTTGGAGTCGATTCTTCCGGATGGGAAGGTCGGCGGGTTCGGGCGCGAAGCGGTTCCGTTGCTGAAGAGCGGAAATTATGCGGGAGCAGTCACACTGATGACGGCGCGCGTGGCTTCGGTCATCGCGCAGGATGCGGGCGTAACTTTTGAAAATCAGCCCCAGTTGGCCGCACCTCGTCAACGATCTGCGCCGAGTGGCGGGTTCCCGCCGATGGCGGTCATCCTCATCGTCATCTTTATCGTTTTTTCCATTCTCCGGGCGATCTTTGGGCGCGGCGGACCCCGGGGCGGCGGCGGATTCTGGTCCGGATTGTTATGGGGCATGCTGTTTAGCAACATGGGCGGAGGTCGCGGCGGATACGGCGGCGGCGGATTTGGTGGTGGGTTCGGTGGCGGCGGTGGTGGGGGCGGATTTGGTGGTTTTGGCGGTGGCAGCACGGGCGGCGGTGGAGCGGGCGGCAGTTGGTAGAGAGTGAGAGGCGGAGTGAGAGGCAGAGTGAGAGGCGAGGAATGGTTCCTGAAAAGCTGATTAACGAATTTGTCGAACGGATACGGGCGGCGGCTGGTACGAATCTCGTGGCGGCGATTCTCTATGGATCGGCGGCGGCGGGAGATTACAATGCCGATCACTCCGATGTGAACCTGTTGTGTGTGCTGGGCGAAACCTCCTTCGCGGCCATCGAGGCGCTTGTTCCGTCGATCGCATGGTGGGTGAAGCAGAAGCATCGCGAGCCGTTGCTGATGAGCGCCGAGGAGATGCGAAGGTCGGCGGATGTGTTCTCCATCGAATTTCTGGACATGCGGCGGCACTATCGCGTGCTGTGGGGAGAAGATGTTCTGAAGACGCTGGACATTCCGATGCGATGGCATCGGGTACAACTGGAGTATGAACTGCGGGAGAAGACGATCCTGCTGCGGCAGCAGTTGCTGATGGTGTCGGGCAACGACACCGCAAAATGGGATCTGCTGCTGCGCTCGCTGCCGGCGTTTGGAACTCTGTTCCGCCATGCACTGATTGCGCTCGGCGATGCGGGCGCGGGTTCGAAGCGAGAAGTAACGGCGGCGCTCGCAGGCAAACTTAAAATCGAGGCCAGTGTGTTTCGAGAGCTGCTCGATATTCGGGAGCGAAAGAAGGATCGGAAGACGGCGAGCGTGGACGACCTGTTTGCGCGCTATCTGAAATTGGTGCACGAGGTGACGGCGGCGGTGGATCGGATGCTCGATCCAGCGGCGTAAGAGCGCGGCGGCAAACCGCTGTTTCATGCTTCATTAGCATGCTTCACTAGTATGCTTCATTAGCCAAAGTTGTCATCCCGAGCGTAGCGAGGGATCTGCATTTTGCGGTGGACTACATACCTCTCGCTAGTACGGATGACAACTTGAAAAAGTATCGTATACGGATTTAATTTTGCTTTCAGGAGAGTGACATGGGCAAGGGATTGATCGTAGTTGCGGTGCTGTTGGTGATTGTGCTCGCGTTGGGCGGGCAGTATATCGGAGTGAAGAATACGCTGGTAGCCAAGGATCAGGCGGTGAAGGCGGCTTGGTCGCAAGTGGACATCGTGCTGCAACGCCGGGCAGACTTGATCCCCAATCTGGTGGAGACGGTGAAGGGGTACGCGCAGCAGGAAGTGACGGTGTTCGGCGACATCGCCAAGGCGCGGTCGGCGCTGCTTTCCGCGCAAACTCCGTCCGACAAGATTGCCGCGAACGGGCAACTGGATGGCGCGATCGGCCGGCTGCTTGTCATCGTGGAGAATTATCCCCAGTTGAAGTCGAATGAAAATTTCCTGCGCTTACAGGACGAACTGGCGGGGACGGAAAACCGGATCTCCGTCGAACGGAAAAGGTATAACGATACGCTGCAGGATTACAACACGTATGTTCTGCAGTTCCCGGCCAGCATGTTTGCTGGTTTTGCGGGATTCAAGCAAAACCCGGACTACTTCAAGGCGACGGAAGCTTCCCGCGAGGTCCCCAAGGTGAATTTTGGCGCGCCGCCCGCGGCTCCGGCGGCGACTCCGGCTCCCGCCACGGCTCCGGCCCACTGAGGGATCTGGAAATGGGTGCGAATCAATGAGCGCAGATCGATGAGAGTTTTGGTTACAGGGGGCGCGGGCTACATCGGCAGCGTGATTGCCGACGAACTCTTGCAGGCCGGGCACGAAGTTGTCGTCTTCGACAATCTCAGCCGGGGCTACCGCCAGGCAGTGCCGAAAGGCGCTGCGCTGGTGGTTGGCGAACTGGCGGATCGTGGCGCGCTCGACGAGTTGCTGCGGTCGCGCCCGATCGATGCCGTGATGCATTTTGCCGCGCTGATCGAAGCGGGTGAGTCGATGAAGGCTCCGGAAGCGTTTTTTCGCAATAACACCGCGAATGCGTTGACCCTCCTCGAAGCGATGCTCGGGGCCGGGGTCAAGCGGTTCGTGTTTTCGTCGACGGCGGCGCTCTATGGCAACCCCGAGCGCACTCCGATTGAAGAGAACGATGCGCTCCGCCCGACCAACGCCTACGGCGAATCGAAACTGCTGGTGGAGCGCATGCTCGCATGGTTCCACCAGATTCACGGCTTGCGCTATGCCAGCCTGCGTTATTTCAACGCGGCTGGCGCTTCGCGTCCCGATAAAGGGGAAGCGCATCAACCGGAATCGCATCTCATCCCGCGAATTTTGCAGGTTGCTCAGGGACGCGCGGAACACGCGACCATTTTTGGCACCGATTATCCCACGCCCGACGGCACTTGCGTTCGCGATTACATCCACGTCAGCGACCTGGCGCGCGCGCACTTGCTGGCGTTGGATGCGCTCGAAAAGGCGAAGGAGAATGCCGCCCCGCTTGTCTACAACCTAGGCAACGGCCGGGGATTCAGCGTGCGCGAGGTGGTCGAAGTGGCGCGGAAGGCTACCGGACATGCAATTCCCGTGATGGAATCGCCGCGCCGTCCCGGCGATCCGGCGGTTCTGGTGGCTAGCGCGGAGAAGATCCGCCGCGAACTCGGTTGGCAGCCGCGGTTTCCGGATTTGCATTCCATTGTGAAGAGCGCGTGGGAGTGGCATCGGTCGCATCCAGACGGATACGTGTCGCACTAGCGACGAATAGTCGAAGCGTGGAAGGCATGCCACGGTGATGAGCAACGAAAAGGCCGGATACAACCGCTTCCTCCTGCTGGTTGCGGGACTGGGCGGCTTGCTGTACGGCGTGGACGTCGGCATCATCGCCGGGGCCTTGCCCTATCTGGAGGCGACCTCCGGGCTGAATGCGGGCCAACTGTCGATCGTGGTTGCCGCCGTGCTCCTCGGTAGCGTGATCTCGACCCTGTTTGCGGGCGCGCTGGCGGACTGGATCGGACGCAAGCCGCTGATGGCGCTCAGCGGGCTTCTGTTTGTTTGCAGCATTCCTGTCATCGCACTTTCCCATGGTTATGAGTCGCTGGTATTTGGGCGTCTGTTGCAAGGCGTAAGCGCCGGTCTGATCGGAGTGGTTGTGCCCCTCTACCTGGCGGAATGCCTGGCGGCCACGAGTCGTGGCAAGGGAACGGGTATCTTCCAATGGCTGCTTACACTGGGCATCGTGACCGCAGCCGTCGTGGGCATGTATTTCAGTTTTCGTGTGGAAGAAGTCGCGCGGCTGGGCGATGCGGCGAAACTGTTTGCCTTTAAAGACACGGCCTGGCGCAGCATCTTCTGGGTTTCGCTGCCCCCTGGCATTTTATTTGTGATCGGCAGCTTCATGGTGTCGGAGTCTCCGCGCTGGTTGTTTCGCCGCGGCCAAAGGGACGCCGCGTATGCCGCGTTGGTCCGCTCCCGGACGGACGAGCAAGCAGCGGTCGAACTGGCGGAGATGGAAACCACCGCCGCCGCCGAGAAAGCGCAAACCTCATCGGGAGCCCAGGTAAGAGAGTCGCTTCTGCGCCGCAAGTACGTGATTCCGTTTGTGCTGGCTTGCATTATTCTCGCGTGTAATCAAGCCACCGGCGTAAATTCCATCATCGGCTTTAACACCAACATCCTCTTGCAGAGCGGCCTTTCCGATGTGCAAGCGCATTGGGGCTACGTTCTATTTACGATCGTGAATTTCTTGATGACGATCGGCGGTGTGCTGCTGGTGGACCGCAAAGGGCGCAAGTTCCTGCTGTCGGTGGGCAGCGCGGGCATCATCGTATCTCTCATCTGCACTGGCATGCTGTTTCGCCGCACGGAAAGCCTGCGGGTGGACTCGCGAGACGGGGTGCAGGCCATGGCCGACGCCAGTCAGAAGGTCACGCTGCTTTACGACACGAAAGCCGCGAATGATCTCCTGGCGGCGAGTGGAGATGCTGGCAAGGCAATCGGCAGCCGGCCAACATCTCTAGTTGTCATCTACTCGTACGGCGATTTTCGCGCCGCCACAAAGGTCGCACGTTCCGACGACCAGGGAGCCCAGCCGATTGAGATCACGCGCGAAAGCTGCGTGCCAGTTAATAAGGTAGTGGCGTTCTTTTCGAACCCGTTCAGCAATCTCGAGGCGGCGCGGACGGCCCCGCTTAAAATTGATGCGGCTCTGATCACTCCCGTACCGAGCACTCACAATGGCTGGCTGGTGGCCATCAGCCTGTTCGTGTTCATGGCGTTCTTCGCGGTCGGTCCGGGCGTGTGTGTCTGGCTGGCGCTTTCGGAGTTGATGCCGACTCGAATTCGCTCCAACGGCATGAGCATCGCCTTGCTGATCAACCAGGCAGTCTCCACCGGGATTGCCGCCATGTTTCTGCCGACGGTCGGCAAATACGGCTACTCGACCATGTTTTTTGGCTTCGCCGCCTGCACGGTACTCTACTTCATCACCGCCGCCGTATTCCTGCCGGAAACGAAAGGCAAGACGCTGGAGGAAATCGAAGCACACTTTGAGGGAGCAGGACGTTAGGTCCCGCAGCCCTTTCCAAAGTCCTCTTTTCATTTGCGCAAAAATTTGCGATAAACACGAACCTGTGACCGGGGTCACAGAAGCGCGCCCCTCAAAAAGCCGAATATTGCAAACGGATGTATTGTTGTTGTGATGTTCAACACCAAAACCTAAATGGAGCGTTAAAGATGAAGAGAAACGGCCTTCCCGTGTTTACTTTCGCAACAGCCCTGGCTGTTGTTCTTGCCCTTCCCCTCTCGGCCCATGCGCAAGCCGCGGACCTCTACAAAGCCAAGTGCGCCATGTGCCATGGCGCAGATGGAAAAAAAGCAGCTGGCCACGATTTCACGTCCGCCGACGTGCAAAAGAAATCGGATGCCGATCTCACGGCAGTCATCACGGACGGCAAGGCTCCCAAGATGCCCAAGTACGGGGACAAGTTGAAGCCGGAAGAGATTAAGGGCTTGGTGGCTTACATCCGGACGCTGAAGTAGCAGCTAGTCCACGCTGGTCCGTTAGTAAAGCAGGAAGATTGTCGGGTATGCGGCTGGAAGCGGCGCCGGATGGATAGGTGCGTTCACGCCACGCTCGCGTCGGAAAGCTAGGAGAATAGCGGTTTCAAATGACTCTGCGAGAACGTTTTCAAGACTGGTCGAAGCCGATCTACTACTTGGGGCAGAACCCCATTACGCTCACCGGCGCCGTGGTTACGACGAGCACAGCGCTTGCCACGATCGCCTTCTGGTTCTACGACATCTTCCTGCCCGGGCCACCCCATCCTTATGTCGGCCTGCTGGTTTTTCTGATTCTTCCGGGAATTTTTGTACTCGGTTTACTGCTGATTCCAATCGGCATCTGGGTCCGGCGGCGCGGTCTGCTGGCGAGCGGGAAAATGCCGGCGGTTTTCCCCACCGTCGATCTGGGTTTGCCGGTTGTGCGCCGCACCCTCGAATACGTAGGTGTGGCGACCGTGCTGAACCTCCTGATTGTCGGGACCGCTTCCTACCGCGGCGTGGAGTATATGGATTCGGTGAATTTCTGCGGCAAGACCTGTCACACCGTGATGGACCCGGAGTACACCGCCTATCAGAATTCTCCCCACTCGCGGGTGGCTTGCGTCGAGTGTCACATTGGACCGGGAGCCGGGTGGTTTGTAAAGTCGAAGCTTTCCGGTTTGCGCCAGGTGGTTGCGGTGACCTTCCACACCTATTCGCGGCCGATACCATCGCCGGTAAAGTATCTTCGTCCGGCGCGCGAAACCTGCGAGCAGTGCCACTGGCCGCAGCGCTTCACCGGTGACAAGTTCCTGGTGAATAAAAGCTACAAGGATGACGAAAAGAATACGCAGCAAACCGACGTGCTGCTGCTGAAAGTGGGCGGGCGCAGTTGGCAGGGATCGGTCGGAATCCACGGCCACCATCTGGCCGACAACGCGCGCATCCGCTACATTTCGACGGACGCCGAGCGGCAGACCATCCCGGCTGTGTATCTCACCGACGATCAGGGAAAGACAACCGAGTTTATTTCGACGGATTCGAAGCCCACCAAAGAGCAACTGGACAAGGGTGAACACCGCACCATGGATTGCGTCGATTGCCATAACCGGCCAACGCATGCTTTCGACCTGCCGGAAAACGCGGTGGACAGGCAGATGGGAAACGGGAGGATCAGCCCTGAACTGCCCTTTATCAGGAAAAAAGCGGTCGAAGTATTGAAAGTGAATTACTCCGCCCGCGACGTGGCGCAGCAGACCATCAAGGAAGAGCTCAATAAATTCTATCGGACGAATTACCCGGAGATCTATCAGACCCGGCGCACGCTGGTGGAGCAGGCGGGCGAGGAAGTGGCGAGTATCTACCTGCGCAACATCTTCCCGGACATGCGTGTGACCTGGGGCGTGCACCCGAATAATCTCGGGCACAACGACTCGCCGGGATGTTTCCGCTGCCACGATGGCAGTCACACCAGCGCCGACGGAAAGACCATCACCAACGATTGTTCGGCGTGCCACAACCTGTTGGCGGTTGGGGAAGAGAATCCGAAAGTGCTGACGGATCTTGGCGTGAAGTAGACGTGTACGGTAACAGTGCGAACGAAACCAGATCGAGAATGTTGCAATGGCGGAAAGAAAGATGGCGGGAAAAAAGATAGTACGAGAAAATAAGCGGCGAACTGGCTGGGGAGTTGTGGCCGCAATGCTCCTCGGCACTCTGTTCTCCCTTCGTCTTTTGGAACGCCCCGTACGCGCCGCCGACGCGCCCGGGTCGGAATGTCTGGCCTGCCACGGCGACAAGAGCGGCGCCCCAACGCGGCCGGGCAGCAAGGTTCCTCTGTTCGTGGATGGCAAGAAATTTGCCACCTCGGTCCATGCCAGCTTCGGATGTACGGGTTGTCACGCCGACCTTGAAGGCAAAGATTTTCCGCACGACAAGCCCGCTCCGGTAAAGTGCGGAACCTGCCACTCGAACGAGCAAGAACTCTATGCCAAGTCGCTCCACGGGAAAGCGATTGCCCGAGGCGATCCGCTGGCGCCGCGCTGCGTGACTTGCCATGGCAACCACGACATCGTTGCCGTGAAGGACCAGCGGTCCGCAGTGGCGCCGCTGAAAGTGCCATTCGTTTGCGGCCAGTGCCATCAGGAAGGAACTCCGGTTTCGCGGAATCGCCAGATTGCCCAGGACAACATTCTCGGGAACTACTCCGAGAGCATCCACGGCGAGGCGCTATTGAAGAAGGGCCTGTCGGTGGCCCCGAACTGCGCCACCTGCCACACCGCACATTCCATATTGCCGCACACCGACCCCGCTTCCTCGATCAACCGCAAAAACATTGCCGCCACCTGCACGAAGTGCCATTCGCAGATCGAGACCGTCCATCGCAAGATCATTCGTGGCGAGTTGTGGGAAAAACAGGCCAACGTCCTCCCGTCCTGCCCCGATTGCCATCAGCCCCATAAGATCCGAAACGTCTTCTATGACATGGGTATGGCCAACGCGGACTGCATGCGCTGCCACGCCAACGAGAAACTGCGTCGCGCGCGCGACGGGAAATCCATGTTCGTCAACGTGGATGAGGTGGCCCACTCGGTCCACAGTAAAAAGGGAATCGCCTGCAGCCAGTGCCATTCCGAAGTCAACGCTTCCCACGTGCGGCCGTGCGAGACGATCACCAAAGGAGTCGATTGCACCTCCTGCCACGATGAAATTGGCAAGCTGTATGTCACCAGCATCCACGGGCAACTGAACGGCAAGAATGATCCGAACGCCCCGACCTGCAAGGAATGCCATGGCACCCATGGCATCCTCAGCAAACAGGATCCGCAGTCGTCGACCTTTGCGGTCAATGTTCCCAACCTCTGCGCGCGCTGCCACCGCGAGGGCAACAAAGCCGCCGTCCGCTACACCGGAACCCAGCACGAGATCATCTCCAACTACACCGAGAGCATTCACGGAACCCTGCTCAAGAACGGCCTGACAGTGACCGCGACTTGCACCAGTTGCCATACTGCTCACCATATCCTGCCCCGAAGTGACCCGGCTTCGAGTGTGAACGCGAATAACGTGCCCAACACGTGCGGCCAGTGCCATCACGGCATCGAGGAGCAGTTCGAGAACAGCATCCATTCCAAGAAGATCAGCGGATACAGCAAGCCGCTTCCAGTCTGCAATGATTGCCACACCGCTCATTCCATTCACCGCACGGACGAGAACACGTTCCGCTTGAATGTGATGACCACATGCGGACGCTGTCACGAAAAGATTGCCGAGACCTATTTTGAGACCTATCACGGCAAGGTCTCACGCCTTGGATACACGAAAGCGGCCAAGTGCTACGACTGCCATGGCGCTCACGACGTGCTCGCAGTGACGGATCCTCGCTCGCACCTCAGTCGGGCAAACGTCGCCGCCACCTGCGCGAAGTGCCATGCCGGCGCGACGCGGCGCTTTGCCGGTTATCTGACCCATGCCACGCATCACGATCCTAAAAAATATCCGTTCGTGTTCTACACCTTCTGGGGCATGACCGGACTGCTCCTGGGGACGTTCGTGATCGGTGGCATTCACACGCTGCTCTGGCTCCCCAAGGCCTTCCAGATGC
The DNA here is from genome assembly GCA_003162935.1 of Acidobacteriaceae bacterium. GTDB lineage: Bacteria > Acidobacteriota > Terriglobia > Terriglobales > Acidobacteriaceae > Acidiflorens. Next base: position 3,240 of record PLUW01000123.1, on the reverse strand, counting down.
GCCGGGAGTTGCGCGCCGCCGAAGAGAAATCCGCCGAGGAGCACGGAAAATCCCCCGCCAAGGAGGGTACCGATGTCTAACGGCGAAACTCCCGAACGCCAGTTCGTCCGCTTCACTCGGCTGCAAAGAGCTCTGCACGCCTGCATGATCGTAAGCTTCATCACCCTGGCCATGACCGGGCTGACCCTGAAGTTTTCTTACACAAAATGGGCCGCGATCCTTTCCCATCTGTTCGGCGGATTCGAAACCGCCGGCTACATCCACCGCAGCGCCGCCGTCGTCATGGTCGGAGTCTTCGTGACTCACCTGGTGGACCTTTACAAGCTAAAGAGAAGAGAGCACAGCACCTGGCGCTCCCTGGTGCTGGGACCGGGCAGCATGGTGCCCAACCGAAGGGATTTGACGGAGCTTCTCGAAACCCTGAAGTGGTTCATTGGCCGCGGCGAACGCCCTGCCTACGGCCGCTGGACCTACTGGGAAAAGTTTGATTACTTTGCCGTGTTCTGGGGCATCGCCGTCATCGGATCGACCGGCCTCACGCTCTGGTTCCCGGTGTTCTTCACGCGCTTCATACCGGGATCGTTCCTGAACGTCGCCACCATCGTTCATAGCGACGAAGCGCTTCTGGCCACCGGCTTCATCTTTACCGTGCATTTCTTCAATACGCACTTGCGGCCGGAAAAATTCCCCATGGATATCACGGTATTCACGGGCCGCATGCCGCTCGAAGAATTAAAAAGGGACAAACCCCGAGAGTATGAAGCGCTCGTCGCCGCCGGAAAGCTGGACGAAAACATGGGCGAGGCGTATCAGCCAATCGTGACCCGCACCATTCGCGCCTTCGCCTGGGTGGCTCTGGGATTGGGATTCAGCATTACGCTGTGGATCATTTATGCCGTCTTATTCGCCTACCAATAGAGCTTATTTGCGTTCGATGCACAGAAGGACTTATAAATGCTCGCGATTCGTATTGCTTTATTTTCCCTGGCTTTGACTCTGGCTTTACCTCTGGCGTCGGCCGCGCCCGCCGCAGATAAAGGCGCCGATAAAGGTAAAGACCAGGAGTGTCTCGCCTGCCATGGCGAGGCGGGAATGAAGTCCGGCGCCGGCAAGAGCATTTCGATCGATCCTGCCAAACATGCGGCCAGCGCGCACGGCGTCCTCGGCTGCAAGGACTGCCACACCGACATCAAAGAGTTTCCCCATCCCACCAAAGTTGTCAAAGTCCAATGCGCCACCTGCCATGCGGATGAGGCCAAGGCTTTCCCCGCCAGCGTCCACGCCGCGCTCGGCCAGTCGGCCTGCGCTTCGTGCCACGGCAGCGTGCACGAACTCACCACCGCCGAAAAGCTCATGCCCGGAAAGTGCGTCGAGTGCCACGCCGATGAAGCCAAGGCCCTCGAATCCAGCATCCACGGCCAGGCGGCCAAGAACGGCGACCCGGACGCTCCCAAATGCACGTCCTGCCACGGCGCCATCCACTCTGTAAAAGACGAAGGCGATTCCACTGCCGCCAACGCCCGCAAGAACATGGCCGATACCTGCGCCAAGTGCCACAGCGACGCCGGCTTCCTGTCACGGCATCAGATTCCGGTGGCGCACCCGGCGGATTCCTATAAGCAGAGCGTTCACGCGCGTGCCGTCGCGGCCGGCAAGGACGCGGCAACCTGCTCCAGTTGCCATGGCAGTCATGACATCTATCCCGCGACCGATACGCGCTCCAAGGTCAATCATTGGAACGTGCCGGCCACCTGCGGCCAATGCCACAAGGAAATCGCTCGCGAGTTCGGCGAGAGCGTCCACGGCGAAGCCGTCAAAAACGGCGCTCGCGACGCGCCGGTCTGCATCGACTGCCACGGCGAGCACCTGATCACGGACCCAAAAAGCGCCGGCTCTCCCTTAAACGCCGAGAATGTCTCGTCGCAGACCTGCGGCCGTTGCCACGGCGATCCTCGCCTGGCGCTGCGCTATGACCTGCCCGTCGATCGCCTCACATCCTACGCCGACAGCTATCACGGGCTCGCGGTCAAAGAAGGCAAAGTCACCGCGGCCAATTGCGCTTCCTGCCACGGAGTGCACTCCATCCTCCGTTCCAGCGATCCGCGCTCCACCGTCAATGCCGCCAACCTGCGCAAGACCTGCGGCCAATGCCACAAGGGCGTAGCCGAAGGCAAGTTCGCCATCGGGCCAATCCACGTGCAGACCTCAACCGGCGCGGCCAGTCCCATCGTCAAGTGGATCCGCTGGACCTACTGGACCCTGATCCCCATGACCTTGGGCTTCATGGTCCTGCACAACCTGCTCGACTTTCTGCGCAAGCTGATGCACCCGCGCCCGCACCACGTCAGCGGAGCCAAAGTCACGCGCATGAATCGCAACTTCCGCATCGCCCATTGGGGCGTGATCTTCAGCTTCCCAACGCTGGTCATCACCGGATTCGCCCTGAAGTTTCCCGACGCCTTTTGGGCGCAACCGCTAATCATCTGGGAAGGTCACTCTGGATTCCGCGGCGGCGTGCATCGTTGCGCGGCTTTGATCCTGGTCGCCTCCACGCTCTACCATGTGATTCATCTCGCCATAGTCAAGCGCGACCGCATGTTCCTGTGGGCGATGCTGCCGGAAATCAAAGACGCGACCGACATCGTACAGGTCTTCTCCTACAATCTCGGCCTCACAAAAGTCGAACCGAAGTTCAAGAAATTCAACTACGCCGAAAAAATGGAATACCTCGCCTTCATGTGGGGAACGCTGGTGATGGCCGTCTCCGGCTTCATCCTGTGGTTCAACGATCTGGCGCTTCGCTATTTCCCCAAGTGGGTCTCGGACGCAGCCACGGCCGTCCACTATTACGAAGCGATTCTCGCGACCTTCGCCATTCTGATCTGGCACTCCTACATGGTGATGTTCGACCCGCTCGTCTACCCAATGGATACCGCCTTCATCGACGGCAAAGTCCCCGCCGACCATTACCTCCATGCGCGCCCCGAATATTACCGCGCCCTCGAGCGCGCCCACCTGATCGAGCTGCCAACCGATCCCGCCGAATACGAGGATGAGCAGGGAAGCGGCGGCACTTCAGGCGACAAGCCACACGGCAAGAGGGATGCGTAGAGCGGACACTCCCTTCAACTTTGCTCAGGGCAGGCTCTGTCCGCTGCCTTTGGTTTTGTTTTTTGCGAACCAGGCCATCAAGGGTCAAAGGGGTGAATAGCTCGGCTGCGGCTGGGTTTTGTACCCCCC